>NZ_AQOD01000092.1 GCF_000513715.1 Salinivibrio socompensis S35 | reverse complement strand
GCCTGCCTGCGACACATGGCTTCAAACATGGTGCGGGCTGAGCCGACCAAGATCAGCTTGGTGGCCAAACAGAAGCGCTGTCTCATGAATCCCAGCTTCTTAGAGAAGGTTTTAGCCGCAGGCATACCGGCAATGGTTGAAAAATGAACACTCATGCGCTCGCCCTGTCTCATCCCCGCAGCCCGCCAATAAAAGCGCAGCAGCCACTATCGATAACGAAAAAGAATGCTTTAACATGAATGGGCTCCCATTTTAAAAGGTGTAGTTCACTTGCACTGCGCTTAAATACGCATCGCCTTTCGATGAAATTTCAATATCCTGACCCAAACCATTGGTCTCTTTAAAGTTACCGTCGCGGCTTCTAATCCAGGTAATCGCCGCATCAATGGTTAAATCGGCGTTGTATTGATAGGTGAAACCTGTCGAATACCAATAACGGTCGGAGTCAGGAATACTCAAGGTCGCTTTACCGGCTTTCTCATCAAAGGCGACCCCTACGCGCCCAGTCCACGTATCGTTAAACTGATAAGTCCCACCGAGTGAGAGACGTACATTATCTTTATATTGCTCATCTTTATAAAAACACTGGTTCGCTGTGCCATCATTACACTGGCTAGACGTTGCTTTTAGCTCTTTAAACGCGCGCCAGCCAGTACGTTTCCAGCTATAATGCATGGCAAACTCATCAGTTAATTGATGAAAACCTGATACTTCATAAATTTCGGGTAGGTCGAGCTCTAAATCACCGTCGACTTTCTGTGGTGTAGAAACCCCCGTGTCATAGCTATTGAGATCGCCATCTTCAAATTCAATGGCCACCTCAGAGCGGTACGCAAACCCAATGCGATGATCGTCATTAAAGTGGTAGGTGGTGCCCACATTAAAGCCATACCCAAACGCATCGCCTTTTAGCGACAACAAAGTATCTCGTTTATTGCCTCCCAGTGCTGCGGCTAATGCGCCTTTATATCGGGTTATCTCAGCTTTGGCGTACACCAAACTTAGCCCTGCGCCGACACTCCAATGGTCGTTCACTTGATAGGCCAAAGCCGGGTTTAAGTTGGTGGTGATCAGATCGGTATGACCGGCAATATCACCCACTTGGATATCATCAGGGTAATCCGTTGCCACGCCATAGGTGGTATACAGGCCGACCCCCCATGCCCATTTATCGGTTTGCGGCGATACATAATAAAACGCGGGCACGACTTTGACCGGTGCAACGTCTTTGGCCTCTTCGTTATTGGTTTTATCTTTAATACGAATATGTGGGTCAACAATGTGAATGGCACCTGACACTTGGCGCTTTTCTAATAACATCATATTGGCGGGGTTGCGGGCTAAGGTGGATGCATTATCAGCGATAGCGCTTCGCCAGAATAAGCGCGTCCTAAGCCGGTCGCGGAATGTTCAGCGACCTGAAACCCCGCCCCGTAGGCTTGAGTGGCGGCGATAACGCCAACCGCAATCGTTGAGAGCTGCTTCTTGTTCACTAGTCGGACCTCCGAGGTCTCTTGTTTAGTATGAGATTTGGATGTTATTTGTATGTAAACAACATGTCAAATGATTGAATTGCCTCGATCAATGACAAGGCTGAGGATTATAGGGCGTGGATCACAGAGTAAAAGTTGTTATTAATTGGTAAGACCAGCATACCGAGATTGAGCAAAATCGACGCAGAGTTAGACTAAACCCCCATCAAAACGCGGTATTTTCAAAGCGTGAATAAGCGTAGACTCAACGGCAGGAGAACAACGTTCAATAACACAATGACGAAGGAGTCATCATGATTCAGCAAGGACAACCTCTACCTAGCGCTACGCTCAGTGAACTCACCGCTGATGGCATGCAAACCCACGATATTCCTGCTCTGTTTGCCGACAAAAAAGTGGTGCTGTTTGCGGTACCCGGTGCATTTACCCCAACGTGTTCGGAGTCCCATTTACCGGGTTTTGTCGTCAATGCCGATAAACTCAAAGAAAAAGGTGTGGATATGATTGCTTGCGTGTCCGTCAACGATGCCTTTGTGATGCAGGCGTGGGGCGAGGCACAAAATGCCAATCAGATTCATATGCTGGCCGACGGTGATGCCAGTTTCACTAAGGCGCTAGGACTAGAGATGGATTCAGGTAAGTTCGGTGGGGTGCGCTCCCAGCGCTATGCCATGATCATTGAAAATGGCACCGTCACCCAGCTTAATGTTGAGCCGCCAAAAAGCTTTGAGGTTTCAAGCGCTGAAGCCATACTCAAGCAGCTATAGATTTACCTGATGGTAGAGGATCGCTCGCCCAATTGACGGCATGAAGGTGATTCAAAAAGCGGTGACGAAAGAACGTCACCGCTTTTTTATTACACTGACTTTTCACTTACGTTACGACGCAGTACATATTTTTGCACTTTTCCCGTCGACGTTTTCGGAAGTGTTTTGAAGATCACCTTTTTGGGTGCTTTGAAGTGAGCCATTTGTTGTCGGCAAAATGCGATAACGTCTTCTTCGGTTAACGCAGATGCCTCGGTAGTTTTAACGAACGCACAGGGCACCTCCCCCCATTTTTCGTCTGGCATCGCAATCACCGCGACTTCATCAATCTCTGGGTGACGATATAAAACATCCTCAATTTCAATGCTGGAAATATTCTCGCCACCACTGATAATGATGTCTTTCAGTCTATCTTTGATTTCGATGTAATTATCAGCATGCCACACCGCTAAGTCCTCGGTACGAAACCAGCCATTACTCATAGCATCTTCCGTCGCACTGGGATTTTTGAGGTAGCCTTTCATCACGATGTTACCGCGCACAAATATTTCGCCCAGCGTGCTGCCATCTTTCGCCACTGGCTCAAAAGTGACCGGGTCGGCAACCATGAGCCCCCCTTGCATGGGGCGCGCACGCCTTGACGCGCCTTCATCCGCGCTTTTTCCTGTTGAGATAGGTGATCCCAATGATGTTGCCAATCACACACCACGCAAGGGCCGTAGGTTTCGGTTAAGCCATAAACATGGGTGACGGCAATGCCCATCGCTTCCATGCCCTCAATCACAGACGCTGGAGGTGCCGCCCCTGCGGTCATGACCTTGATGGTATGGTTAATGCCGGATTTTAACTCAGCATCAGCACTGTTGATCATATTGAGGACAATGGGCGCACCACAAAAGTGGGTGACCTTGTGAGTTTTTATTGCATCAAAAATAGGCTCTGCGCGGACATGACGAAGGCTGACACTGACGCCCGCCGTTGCAGCCACTGTCCACGGAAAACACCAGCCATTACAATGGAACATAGGTAGGGTCCATAAATACACCGGATGCGAGTCCATGTTCCATGATAAAACATTGCTTACCGCATTCAGGTGGGCACCACGATGATGATACACCACGCCTTTGGGATTGCCCGTAGTACCCGAGGTGTAATTAAGAGAAATGGCTTGCCACTCGTCTTCTGGTAGCTGGTAATGATAATCACAGTCACCACCGGCTAGAAACATTTCGAAGGTGGTTTCACTGATACACTCACCATGCGGATACAGCGGATCGTCAATCGCAATCACCAACGGACGGTGTTTGATCATCTTCAACGCCCGCTTAGCCACTTCCGTCATTTCTTTGTCGACGATAAACACTTTACTTTCGGCGTGTTCGAGAATAAACGCGACGGTTTCCGCTTCCAGCCGTGTATTAATAGTATTGAGTACAGCACCTGTCATCGGCACGCTAAAATGCAACTCAAAGACTTCGGGTAGATTGGGCGCCATCACCGACACCGTGTCACCAAGCTCAATGCCTGCTTGGGTCAACGCCGAGGCAAATTGGCGGCAGCGCTGGTCCACTTGCTGCCAACTCCAACATAAATGACCATGCACGCTGGCCGGATAATCTGGATAGACGCTGGCGGCCCGCTCGAGGAAAGAAAGTGGACTCAGTGTTTGGTAGTTTGCTGAGCTTTGCTCTAATCCCAGCTCATAGATGTTACTGGTTGACATAACGCACTCCTTGCTGATGGTGTCTAAATAACTAGATCACCGTAGCATGTCATCAAGCATGCGCTATTCAACTTAAGTCGATATGGCGGCGACAACGCACCTGATTGTGCCTGCAAATAGGTTTCGAGTTGCTGCGACGACGCAAACGATAAGCGAGACGTGCCCAGAGCGTCACTCAACCTGGCTAAATTAACGGTGGCTTTGCCCGGTAATACCACCAAGAAAAACCGTTTCCCTTTTCTGTCTTTCAACAACAAGTTCTTGGTCGGGTTTGCATCAGTATGCAAACCGAGCGCGTCTGCTTGATCACACGTATACACGGGCTGATGTCGGACCAATCGCAACATCCATGTTGTTCTCCTGTCATTCACGTTTGGCTAAGCTTGCTTTGACCGCACTCACACCTTGCCAATCTTCTAACTCTTGCTCGGAGTTCTCGGATCTAAACTGCTGATACATTGCGATACCTTGCGGATCCTCGAGCACATCCACTGCTAACCCTTTTTCACGTAGCATCGCTTCGTTACCGCTGGCACTGGTAACATCGCCGACCACCACTCGCGCAAAACCACGCATCACGATTAATGTGGCGCACACGTCGCAAGGGCTGAGGCTGGTAAATAACGTGGTTTGGCTAAAGTCGATTCGCCCAGCGTCACGTATCGCGGCCGTTTCACCGTGGTTGTAAGGGTGATTTTCTTGCACCAAGGTGTTGTGCCTTTGCCCACGATTTGACGTGTCTCATTGTCAATAATCACCGCGCCAATGGGGCATCCTCCTTCATCAGCGCTTTTTTGTGCTAACAATACCGCAATACGCATCAAATCGGCATCGGTCAGTTTTTGGGAGAAGCTGTTATCCACCAGCACCGGCAAACTGCGGGTTGGCATATGAGCAATCGCACGCAGTGACGCTTGATCCACATTACTATTTGCGTTGAGTAGCATCCGCTTTCTCCTCATTCGTTAAGGTTTATGACTCTAGCCTGAACAACACCACAAAATCATCAATTTACTCCCAAATAATGAACCAAACGGTGATATGGTTTGTATTATTCAACTTAACGTACCGTTGTAAGGTAATCTTACCTTTTTTCGTCTGCGTTTTTATGCGCTGACTGCGGTCGGTGATGGATTTTTCAGGGACTTTTTATGACAAAGCGTTTAATTCTTATGTTGGTCGCGTGTGTGCTCGTGTTTGGTGGGATTTTTGCCTACAAAGCAGTGGTAATCATTTTATGAACCAATTTTTTGACAACATGCCCGCGCCAACCGCCACTGTTACCGCGACGACGGTATCAACGCATCCATGGCGTGAGCAACAAACCACCATTGGTAGCTTTGCGGCGATTAATGAAACCCAGCTGACAACCGAAGCGAACGGGATTGTCCGTGATATTTTGTTTGATAATGCAGCTCCGGTTAAAAAAGGCCAACTGCTACTGACGCTTGATGCCAGTGTTGATCAGGCAGAATTACGCCGACTCGAATCGGTGGCAGAGCTCGCACAACTCGAATTGAGACGTTACCAACGCCTCTATAGAGACAAAAACGTGTCAGAGTCCGAGCTAAAACGAAAAGAAAGTGAAGCGAAACAAGCGAATGCCGCGGTTGATAGCCAGCAAGCACGTATAGCCCAAAAGTCGCTAACCGCCCCTTTCGATGGCATTATTGGCATCCGTAAAGTCAGTCTTGGTCAATTAATTGCCCCAGGATCCGTGGTCGCCACCCTGACTTCAGTGGATCCGATTCATCTTGACTTCACCTTACCCGAGCAGCAGCTTAGCACCCTGAGAGATGGACAAACCGTTTCCGCAACGATTACCGCACAACCTGACAAAACCTTTACAGGGACTGTCACTGCTATTTCACCTGTGGTCACGAAATCAAGCCGCAGTGTCAATATTCAAGCAACCTTTGATAATCCTGACGCCATTTTGCGCTCAGGCATGTTTGCACGCGTGAGCCTTGACCAAGGTGAAGAAACCCAAAATGTCTTACTGGCACCACAAACCGCGATCCAATTTAACCCTTATGGCAACGCAGTGTTCGTGATCCAAGAACAAGATGACGCCCTAACGGTGCAGCAGCGCTTTGTCCAGACCAGCGATCGTCGCGGTGACATGATTGTGATTGAGGATGGCCTTGAAAGCGGTGATCGCATTGTAACCTCTGGTCTGCTGAAGCTGCGTAACGGCAGTAAGGTTAAGATCAGTGACAACCAGCGTGTTCAGCCCAGCGAAAATCTTGATCCCAACGTTGTGAATCAATAGGAGCTATTCGATGCGATTTACCGACGTATTTATCAAGAAGCCCGTTTTAGCCTCCGTCGTTAGCCTGTTCATTATCTTATTAGGTTTACGCGCTATCACTGACATGAACGTGCGCCAATTCCCGGAAATTAAGAATGCGGTTATCAGCGTGTCGACCACCTATATCGGTGCCGATGCCGATTTGATTCAAGGTTTTATTACCACGCCGCTGGAGCGTGAAATTGCCGCCTCAGAAGGGATTGATTACTTGGTCTCGACGTCGACAGCGGGCGTGAGCACTATTGAGGCGTATTTGCGCCTTGATTACGATCCTAATGAAGCACTGACCCAAATCGCTGCACAAGTGAATAAAGTGCGCTCTGAACTGCCAGAAGGCGCGCGAGAGCCTGTTGTCACTTTGCAAGTCGGCGAAACCGTGGCGGCAATGTACCTCGCCTTTTACTCTGAGGTGCTCAGTGATAACCAAATTACCGACTACTTGGTGCGTGTGGTTGAGCCGCAACTGTCGACGATTCCCGGGGTACAGCGCGCCAATGTACTCGGTGCCAGCAGCTTTGCGATGCGGGTTTGGCTCGATTCGGTCAAGCTTGCCGCTTACGACCTCACCGGCACGGATGTGGTGACAGCACTGCGTAACAACAATGTTCTGGCAACGCTTGGACGCACCAAAGGCCAAGATGTCGCGATTGATTTAAACGCCGCCACAGATATTCATGACGTCAAAGAATTTGAAGAGCTGGTAATTAGCAGTGATGGCCAATCCGTAGTGCGTTTAGGCGATGTCGCGACGGTTGAATTGGGCGCCGAAAGTTACCAAACATCGGTCAACTTTAACGGACTCGATGCCACCTTTATCGGCATTGAAGTGTCTCCGGATGCGAACGCACTTGATGTTATTGAGTCAGTCAATGAGGTTTGGGACGCGGATATTATTCCTCAGCTGCCACAGGGGTTATCGGCTTATATCGCCTATGACTCCACCGAATACATTGATAACGCCATTGATGAGGTGGTGATATCAATTATTCTCGCCTTAGCGATTGTGGTATTTGTGATTTATGGCTTTTTAGGCTCATTGCGTTCGGTAATTATTCCGGCCGTCGCAATCCCAGTGTCATTAATCGGCACCTTCTTCTTAATGTTTCTGTTAGGCTTTTCTATCAACCTGCTGACCTTGTTGGCAATGGTGCTTGCGATTGGCGTGGTGGTCGATGATGCGATCATCATGCTGGAAAATGTGCATCGCCATATCGAAGAAGGAAAGAGTCGAACACAGGCCGCGATCGAAGGTGCCCGCGAGCTTGCTTGGCCAATTATCACCATGTCGACGACCCTAGTAGCGGTATTCTTGCCGATTGGCTTTGTCGGCGGGTTAACCGGTGTCTTGTTTGTCGAATTTGCATTTACCCTCGCCGCCTCGGTGATCCTATCAGGCGTCGTTGCCCTGACACTCTCACCGATGATGTGTGCGTATGTGCTCAAGCCTTACCAAGCCGATAAAGTCACTAAAGAGCGATCGCTTGAACATTGGCTCGATAAACAATTTGATCGATTACATCATCGTTATCAGCGCACCTTGCATAGCTTGTTGAATACGAACGCCGTGGTACTCACTTTTGGCGCCATTGTGTTGGTATCGTGCTACTTCTTGTTTATCACTAGTCCTTCGGAGTTAGAACCGGCTGAAGATCAAGGGTTTGTGTTCTCCATTCTGGAAGCCGACAGCCAGACCACGCTGGATGCGCTATCTGCCAGTACAGACGAACTCAATCAGCTTATTGATGATGTGCCAGAAATTGATAATGTCTTTATTATTAATGGCTCAGGCGGCACCAATAATGCCATTGCTGGTATTGTGCTTGCGCCTTGGGATGAGCGTGAACGAAGCACCCAAGCGGTGTTGGAAAACGTAATTCAACCCTTTATGGAGAGCCAGCCTGGCTTGAGTAGCTTTGCATTGGTACCGCCTTCGTTACCGTCTCCCGGGGGTGGCACACCGGTCGAATTTATCATCGGTTCCACCCAGCCCTTTGAGGCTATCAATGAAGTGGCGAACAACATCGTTGGTAAAGCGATGCAAAGTGGACGCTTTATCTTTGTCGATACTGATCTGAGCATCGACCGACCCAAACAAACGGTTAAAATCGATCGCGAAAAAGCCGCTCTCATGGGCGTGAGCATGCAACAACTTGCGGCTGATATGGGCTCACTATTATCCGGTGCGGATGCAGGGCGGTTTGCGCTTGATAACCGCTCATACCGTGTGATCCCACAAGTGGCCCGCAGTGAACGCCTCACACCAGAGCAATTACGCCAGTTTTATACCCGTAACCAAGATGGTGAACTGATCCAACTTTCAACCTTAGTGACCTTGGAAGAAAGCGTTCAGCCACAGGCTCTGCGAGGCTTTCAGCAACTCAATGCGGTTAAAATCTCGGGCGTACCACGCCCAGGCGTGCCCTTGGGTGAAGCTTTGGGTGTATTACAAGAGATTGCCGCGACCGAATTACCGGCTGGATTCAGTGTTGATTATGCGGGGCAATCACGGCAATTTATGAGCGAGGGCCAACAACTGGTGGTCACCTTCTTCTTTGCCTTGATTGTTATCTTCTTAATCTTAGCGGCCCAGTTTGAGTCGTTTAAAAACGCGATCATTATTTTGGTCACGGTACCCATGAGTGTGTGTGGGGCGCTGATATTTATCAGCCTGGGTTTTACCACCTTGAACATTTATACCCAGGTCGGTTTGCTCACCTTGGTGGGGCTGATTGCGAAACACGGTATTTTGATTGTCGAGTTCGCCAACCAGCTACAGCACGAAGGACGCTCCAAGCGTGAGGCCATTGAAGAAGCCACGGCGATCCGTTTACGGCCGATCTTAATGACCACAGCGGCGACCGTATTAGCCATGATCCCCTTGTTGATTGCTTCAGGCGCTGGCGCAGGGGCGCGCTTTGCCATGGGGCTGGTTATTGCCAGTGGGATGACATTGGGCACCTTGTTCACCCTGTTTGTGGTACCCGCGATGTATTTGTTCTTGGCCAAAGCGATTACGCCGACGCCAACAGAACACATGGCGTCTACTGAAACAAATCACAACGCGTAATCCTCCCACATCAGGCCACAGTGCAATATGCTGTGGCCTGATTTAACCACTTAGCCACCTATCAATCACCCATCCATTGGCCAATATTTACGAGACAAACCGCGCTAGCACAAATTCCACCAGCAACCTTACTCGCAGCGGTACATGCTCCCGGTCTCGATACAATAAAAACAGCGTTCGTGCTTGGCTTTGCCATTCTGGCAACACCCGTTGTAACGCGCCTTCGTTAATCAATGGCAATGCGGAGTAATCAGGAATATAGCCCATTCCAAACCCCGCCTGCACGGCATGCGTCAGCATCTCAATTTCGTCGACCTCTGCACGAATGCCGGTTGTCGCTTGGTAGTCATAAGCCTCACCGGTTGTTTTGTGCTCAAGCTGCCACACTGTCATCGGGTGGCAAAGCACCACAGGTTTTCCCATCAGATCGGTTGGCGACGAAATCTCACCATAATCGCTGTCTGGGCTTGCACACACAATAAAATGGATGTCTCTTAATGGCCGTGCGATCCAATCTTCCACGACCGGATTGCCCACCCGAAACACCACGTCCATCCCTTCACCTTCAATATCGATGAGTGTGTTAGAAAAACTCAAATCAAGCTGAATATCCGGGTAGGCGCGCATAAAATCAAACAAAACAGCACGTAAAAACTGTTTACCGGCATTAATGGGGGCACTGACACGGATCTTACCTTTCGGCTGCTGCTTTTCACCCAACAGGTCATCACTGATCGCGTTTAACTCATCAAACAACCCAGCCGCACGCTCAAAATAGCGATCGCCCGTTTGCGTGAGCGAGATACGATGGGCATCACGGTTGAGTAATCGCAAGGCCAGATCTTGCTCCAGCTGGCGAATGCGCCGACTGAGCGTCGACTGGGGCATGGATAATTGTTGCGCCGCGGCTTTAAAGCTGCCTAACTGGGCAACAGTACAAAAACAACGCAAATCGTCTAGCGAATAGTTAAGTTTCATTATTGGCATTGACCGTTCTGATATTGCCGGTTTATTCATATTTTGAAACTTATACACTAGCGCACATCGTTTATTAAGTCAGGTATTGATATGAATACAACGTCGATTTGGAAAGCAATTGCCCTGCTCGTTTTATGTGCGTTTTTTTGGGGCAGCACCTTTCCCATCGGTAAAGATGCACTGAATGAGGTGAGTGCGCTCACACTGGTTTTTTGGCGATTTGGGATTGCGGCCATTTGTCTTGCTGTCTATCTCAAAGCAACTCGAGCCAAGATCCCCCATCTCAGTGGCAGACAATGGCTATGGGCAACCATCGTCAGTGCCGTGGGGATTGGAGGATTAAACCTTTGCTTGTTTACGGGGCTTGAATATACCCAAGCTACCAATGGCTCATTGATTATGGCGCTCAGCCCGTTAGTGACCTCTTTAATTGCCTGCGTAGCGATACGTGCGCTGCCACGTAAAGGGCAAGTCTTTAGTTTGGTGGTCAGTTTATCGGGGGTATTATTGGTGATCACCGACGGACAGTGGGATGTTTTACGCAACCTTAACTTCAACCAAGGCGATCAGATGATTTTCACCGGGATGTTCGCGTGGAGTGCCTATACCTTTTTCAGCCAAGGGATTGGTCGTTGGATGCCGGTGATCCCCTACACCTTCTTGGGTATGGTCAGCGGCGCCACGGTCATCGGCGTGATGTGTGCGATAACACCTGATGTACACCCCTTTGGAGAGGTGATAACCGCCAGCCACATCACGGTTTCAGAGTTACTTTATATCGGTGTGCTAGGCACCGTCGCGGGCTATTTGCTCTGGCTCAACGGTGTACGCCACCTTGGCTCAGCCAATGCAGCCCTGTTCTTTAACTTTGTACCGGTGTTCGCAGTACTCACCGCGTTCTTGATGGGACAAGCGGTCAGTCAAGTTCAGGTGTTAGGAATTGGCATCGTGATTGCGGGTTTGTTATTGCCTCGCCTCCCCCACCCGGCTCGCTGGCGACTGGCGCTGTCACGCTCCGCCTAAAGGCGATTAAATAAAGCAATAGCCTTTGCCGTGGTCGGTTTGCAAGCGCTCAGGCGGCAGCCCAGCGTCAGCGAGTTTTTTCCGAACACGGCTTAGGTGCATATCAAGGCTGCGATCGTCAGGCGAATAGGTCTTTTTAAGCACCTGACGATAGAGTAGAGGTTTACTTAACGTGGTGTCTTTGTGCTGCGCGAGAATCCACAAGAGTTCAAATTGTATGGCTGTCAATTTGATCGATTGGTCATCTACTCGGACTTGATGCGTGTCTTGTTGCATCCAGAGATTATCAACTTGCAGCTGGCCTGCTGACTCTTTGATCACCCCCATCGCATGGCGACGATGCATGGCAATGGCGGCGCGCAGCATACACTCCTCAAGATCAATAGGGGCAGAGAGCACGTCTTCCGCCCCAGCGTTCAGCGCGGCCACGCGATCGGCCGCCGCTTGACTTGCCATTAAGGCCATAAACGGACACTGCTCACTCAACCAACGTAAGGTTGTTGTTTGCGCTTCTCCCTCGGTACCCAGCTAATCAGTTGCACAGTATCCCAATCAGGCATGGGATCGTCAGGGCCAATCACAGTCACATTACAGCCATGTTCACGCAGCCGGGCTTCGAGCAGTGCGATAAATGACAAGTTTTCTGGGCCGCGCACAACAATAGCGGGCTTGGTGGTAGAGAAAAACGCCTGGTGCATCAGTGGTCCTATCTGAACGTTCACGTAACATCATGTGGCGACTCCCCATTGCCATGCGTATTACTGACAACAGGGTTCGCCAAGCTATTCATTGTCTTACAGTATCAGCTTGTAAAGCAAACGGAGTATACGTCGTCTTCGGCGTTGTCGATCGCTAAAAACGATCGATACGGTACGGATGCATATCGATATCGGTATGTTCCTCATCCATCATTTGACCTAACAGTTTTCCGGTCACTGGCCCCAGGGTAAAGCCTTGATGCCCATGACCACATGCCAGCCAAAGCCCCTTTTGGTTTGGGGCCGGACCTATCACGGGCTTCATGTCCGGCATGCAAGGACGTCCACCTTTCCAAGGGGCGGCATCAAGGCGCTTGCCCAGAGGATAAAGCGACCGCGCGACGTTTTCAGCCGCATTGAGTTGGCTCTGGTTAGCCGGCGCATCTACGGCTGTCAGTTCCGCGCCCGTTGTCAAACGCACACCGGCCCGCATCGGCGCCAAAAGGTATCCAACTTCCGCATCCATCACCCAATGATTTAGTGGTGATTTTTCCTCACCGGCATAGTGCATGTGGTAGCCACGTTTGGTGAACATAGGCACCTGGATGCCTTGTTGATCTAACCAATACGATGACCAAGGCCCCATTGCCATTACGACTTGGTCGGCTTGCAAACTTTCTATGGTGGTTTGAATTAGCCATCCCGAACCTTGCCGTGTTAAGCCTGTTAACGAAGCATGCTTAATGCTTCCTCCTTTACGCTTTACGTCCGCGGCGTAAGCCTCGACTAAGGCGCCGGGATCGGTGACGGTCCAAGGCTGCTTCCAATGAATCGCCCCCACAACAGACGAAGACAAACTTGGCTCTCGTTGCGTAAGCTGCTGGCGGTTTAACACCTCAAATTCAACGCCAAATAGCCGGCTATCAGACGCCGCTTTTGTACATTCTTCATCAAGCGCTTTTTGGGTACGAAACAATTTAAGGTAACCCGTTTTGCGAATTAACGATTCCGCGCCCGCTGACCGTATCATCTCATCATGGGTATCGAGTGATTGCATAATCAGGGCCGCGTATTCGGGAACGAGCTTTCGATAATGCTTATCGCTGGAATAATGCCAATATTGTAATAAAGCGTGAGCCGCTCGAACCACACTGCTAGGACGATAACGAATATCCACCGCACGGTTTGGCAACACACGGAATAAAGTGGCGAGATCACGGGGGAAGGCATACGGCCGAACCGCCTCACGCTGGATAATTCCCGCGTTACCAAATGACGTTTCTTGCCCTGGTGGCAATCGATCGACGACGGTAACGGCATATCCCCGATTCAGTAAGTGCCAAGCCACTGACACCCCGACCATGCCGGCCCCTAACACCACGACTTGCTTTGTCATACTTCGCTCCCTGAATGATCTTGTACACAACGCCAAAGACCTAACGGGCTTTAGGTTACTATTTTCTTTGAAGTATGTAATAGTAGCTTGACTATAATCAGATACAAAAGGACGTTGTAGGCTGGCTTCCGACCCAGGAGAAGGTATTTTACTCATGCCTATCAACAAGGTGGAAGGCGGCGCCAATACAGCGCAGGAAGAACATCATTGATATGTCGAGCTTACTGAAAAACCTTGATCATGCTGTGGTGCAGCTTGGTCAAGCGAGTTCAATGGACAAACCACGCGAACAGTTTCATGTGATTGATATCTGTGAGCAAGTCCTTATTGAAGAGGATGGCATTAACGCTCTGTATACGCGTATCCACGCCCTCAATGTCGCTGGCCTCTTTGAGGGTACAGACTGGGATCATCCAGAATACCTCTTACCAAACTTGGTGCCGGTGACGCTCGCGAGTGCGGATAAAGCACCATTCTGCTGGACTGCCTCAGCCAATTGAGAATGCTAACCATCGTGGAGGGTAAAAGCGCCCCTCCCACTTTCTCAGCCCAAGAGGCACACCAGTTTCTTGCCAAGGTGCTCAGCCTCAACTTGTCGCTCATCATGGGTGTTACCGATGAAAGCAGCCGTGTTCGCCTGGGTGCGATGGCACCCGCCATCAGTACACTGTACCGGTTTCTTCTCACGCATCTAGCTACGAAACCATTCTTAGCGAATTGGTTGATGAAGCCTGGCGCGTGCTCGCCCAGCGCCCGATCCAGGTCAATCCGATAAAAGCGATGATTACCCAGATCTCGATTCTCGTTTCTCAAGAGCAAGTGAATCTCGGTGAAGCCAAACTCGGCATAGACCGTCTTGTCAGTGCACTATACGGCCCCACTCAAGGTTGCTATGACGATCCGGGGCTCGACGCCTACTGCCAGCGACTGAGCGCGATGGATAACAACTCTCTCCAACAGGAGGCGATGGGGTTTGCACGCGCGATGCATGATGTCGGCTTGGCGTCTGACTATCATGCAATCTTTTTACGCTGGCTACTCGACAACGAAGGCAGTGACATTCTTCCCACGGCGCTAGGGCTCAGTAATACCGGGCTAGATTGTCTTGTGACTTATCGCCAATTGGTTCACACCCTGATCCAAGAAGCTATCTATCCGCAAACCGCACAAGCAGTCTATGGGCTAGCGATGCTGCTTGAGCGTGGTGTGTTGTTTGATGCGCCCGTTGCTCCGAGTCTCTGGCGACAAATTCACTTGAATTTACACCCCGATGTTGCCGCCAGCCTCACCCTTGCCTTTGGCGATCAACTGCCAGCGCGCGTACACCTTCTTGCCGGCGTGATGTCAGTGCTTGGTCAACCACTTGGCGTTGCACAAGGAAACAATCCAACCTGCCAATCTGCTCGTGCAATTTCAATGTGGGCTTATAATGATCCTGATTACCTACTCAACTGCATCGTTCAAGTTGCCTGTAATACAAGCTTACGCATGCACTTTGAAGGTAAAACATTAGACTCACACACATTGCTACAAGGCCTAAGTACGGCATTACCGTTCGACACCGATCCCGTCTCCGTGGTCCTCGTCCCTCATCTCGACAAGCTTTATATTGAAATGGGGCGATGCTGCGTCAGTCGAGATCAAGACCCTCACAAATGGATCAACCCCGAATTTCACGGCTGGTATGTCGGGCGCGAGTTTATGATTGCAGTTGAGGTCAAAACCGGCATGCTCAAAGATTTCGATGGGTTTATTGAACGTTTTTACCGCAGCTATCATCCTTTATACAACGGCAACATTCCTGTTATTCACCCACAACCTGTTGGGGTGGCAGTGACAAGCAGTCAGGGACGATTTATTGGATGGCACGCGGTGACGTTGATTCGTGTCGCATTCGACCAAGACAACGTGATGCGGGTCTATTTTTACAACCCGAATAACGACAGTGGCCAAGATTGGGGGAATGAGGTAGTGGTTTCCACCCAAGGAAAAGGCGAACAGTATGGAGAAGCGTCTTTGCCTTTTGAACAGTTCCTTTCTCGGCTTTATCTTTATCATGACGATACCATTCAAGTTGGGATAAAAAGCCACTACCCGATGAAGCAATTGCCGATGTTAAACGAATGGCTTTAACAAGTTGGGCGGCAGATCGTGTCGGGTGATGAAAGCCAAGCAACAACTCTATTAATATTTGTTCGGGCTCAGGTCCGAACAAATCAAGGATCTCCCCTTTAATCATCTCCTCCTTATCCCCATGTCCTCAATAACCCTATATCGATTCAATGAGGTTTTACCGATGAATGCATCCTCTTCCTCTTTTAAAACACCCCCTCATACCACCAACGCAGAAGGTAAAACGCGCTGCGTTGGTGTTGAGCTTGAGTTAAGTAGTATGGAGCTAGACACCATTGCACAGCTCGTTGCGAAACATTTATCCCTGACGGTTGAACATGGCGGCCGTTACGACCGAAAACTAACCGGTGACAATGCGGGTGATTGGATCATTGAGCTTGATTACGCCAAGTTAAAACGCCTTGGCCAGAACGATAGAAGTGAGAAGACCCTTGCGAATCAAATCGACCAATCCGCAGAAGAAGTGTTAGCGTGGGCCGCCAAAATGGTCGTCCCGGTCGAAATAGTCAGCCCCCCGCTTCCGCTTGATCGACTTCAAGACGTCGATAGACTGATTGCGTTTCTGCGACAACAAGGTGCAGAAGGCACAGAGGACAGCCCTGTCTATGCGTTTGGAATGCAGCTTAATCCCGAACTGCCCGACTTATCCGCTGAAACCATTAATGCGCATTTAAAGGCATTTTTATGCTTGTATGATTGGCTACTTAAACGTGCCGATATTGATTTATCGCATCGTCTCACAAGCTATGTCGACCCGTTTCCAAAAGCCTATATCGCGCGTGTACTGGCGCACGATTATTGGCCCGATCGCGACACCTTAATTGCCGATTATCTTGCTGATAATCCGACCCGTAATCGTGCGCTAGATATGCTGCCTCTCTTCACCCATCTCGATGAGAAACAGGTAAATCAGGCGCTCAATGATGGCCTAACAAAAGCGCGCCCCACGTTTCACTATCGTTTGCCGGATAGCAAAGTAAGTCGCCCACAATGGGGCATTCATGAGGCGTGGAATGATTGGGTAGAAGTAGAGAAACTCGCCGCTGATCCAGATCGACTAACAGCGTGCTGTGATGCTTATCTCGCTCACTTAAGCGATCCATTGTCACGTATTACCAATAACTGGGCGGAGAAGGTGAATACGCTATGGGTCGACCCGTTATCGCAATAACCGGCCCCGACAAGGGTGCCTTCTTACCGCGTTTTTTCGTTGCCACCGCGGTGCGTCTTTATGGCGGGCAGCCCCTGCAGTTGCGGCCAGGTTCAACATTTACACCTGATGATTATCACGGTGTGGTGATCACGGGGGGCCACGATGTTGAACCTGTGCTGTATGCCGCTGAGCCCGAAGTGAAGCCAAACTACGATCCCGAACGTGATGCACTAGAGAGTGCGGTGATCAAAAGCGCATTAGCCAGTCAAAAGCCGCTGTTGGGGATTTGCCGCGGCGCGCAATTGCTCAATATTTGTTTAGGCGGCACCTTGCATCAAAGCTTACGCGAGCAACGACAAAAAACCTCTCACCGCTGGACCATCTTTCCGATGAAAACGCTGTGTGTACTTCGGGATATCGACGGACATATTCGTCAACGGCTGGGCCCACGTCAACGCAAAATTAACAGCCTGCACAACCAAGCGATCAACGCGTTAGGCGAGGATTTAACAGTCAGCGCGCGTGATTTAGATGGCATTGTACAAGCCATTGAGTCGCCCAACCGCCCGTACACACTGGGTGTGCAGTGGCATCCAGAATTTTTGCTTTACCTTGGCTGTCAGCGCGCGCTGTTCAAGGACTTAGTCGAACACGCAACGCGCTTCCAGCAGCGACAAGCGGCATCTCAGTAAACATGGTTGTTATCTGGTGAAAAACAAAAACGCCGAGACACATTCGCTCGGCGTTATCGATTTCACCCTTAGCAAAAGGTGTCAATATACAAAGCTTCTACCTTATCCCGAGCCCACTGCGTTTTACGCAAAAATTTCAGCGATGATTTAATAGATGGGTCATTATGAAAGCAATTCACACGAATACGCTGATAAAGACCGGACCAGCTATAGTGTTCTACCAGTCGCGTTAAAATGGTTTGTAAGCTAAGTCCGTGAAGTGGGTTATTCGGTTGTTCTTGCATACTCGTTCTCACGTTTTGGTTGGGCGCACAACGTACACGACTAGCCTCGCTAGCCAATAAAAGCGCTACTTTACGTGACGATGTAAAAAAAGGCGAGATCAACGCCGGTAGCGCGCCAGCTTATAATCAAGGTTTAGCTGGTATCAAGGAAATCGTGTCTCCGTGCAACATGATGTCATCTTGGGTAAAAAAGCGTTCCATGCTCATGATTTAGTCCTCATTATTTTTCATTCCGCCACTTTGGCGTAGACCACAGTACTAGAAATCGCGCCGCTAGGAAGGATACAGTCATTGGTAAGCATCGCTTCTTGGCGATACCCACAGCGCTCAACCACTGCCCGGCTGCGGGTATTTTCGTACGCTGTTTTGATTTCGACACGCTTGGCGTTAAGATCATCAAACGCATATCGCTCCAATGTCCGCACCGCTTCACTCATATAGCCAACGCCTTCTTTTGAGCTGCGCAGCCAGTAGCCTATTTCAAAGTAAGGAATGGCGATATTGCGGATCATTAAACTGATCACCCCAACCAATTGCCCGGTCGATTTTTCAAAGATCGAATAACGTAGCTCATTAATGAACATGTCAAAGTCATCAATCGCTTGTTGGGTGTTTTCAATCGAGCTCGATTCGGTAAGCACGTGCGGAAGCCAATCCATAAAAGGCGCAAGGGTGTGCTGGCTTTCCAACACAGCTTCTAAAATTAAAGGCTGATGGGCCATATTGGGCGCCACCAGCAACAGACGGTCACTGTCCAGTTGGTCAACACGCGGGGAGTCATCCATTAGTCAAACTAATTCCATGTTCTTGTTCCAATTCCTGTTATAGAACTAGGCTATCTCATTGATATTGATATTGATAAATAAATACCCTTTTTTTTCTCTCGTTGTATTAGTTCAGCGCCTTGACCATGGTGGTGGCGCCTGAAAAGCCAACCAGCCATTTTAGGTACGGAAAGCGGTCTTCTTTAGTGGCGACAAAGCCTTTGGCTTGATAAAGCTTGCGGGATCGCTATCTCCATTTCTGCCCTTGCAGTTAAAACCGGTACCGGAGGCTGGCTAAGCCATAGTGAAGCCAAGAAAAGTTATAGACTTCATCGTTGTCCGCGCCGCCTTCTAGGGTGCGATAACCCAGCGCGCCATACCAGCCATCGCCAAAGTGATACTCCAACATTAGCGCCGCATCGACTGCTCGCCCCATGGGTGACCACGCGCCTTCCACATCTAAGATCAACGCCGCGCGATCGGACAGGCGATATTGACCATACCCATGCAACAAGGGCACCACGCCAACGTTGGATTTCGTTGCTTTTGTTTCACCTTGCGCGAGAGTGACTTCTGCGTCTCTCACCAAGGCCTTGGCACCGGCGCCCCACTGCCAAGGCCCTTGGTCGTAAAACGTCCAGCGGTATGTCGCACGATAGGTATTGAATTGATAGTCCGCATCAATGGCTTCCCCAGCGGTAAAGCTCTGGTCCTGAAACTGGATACTTTTTGACAGCGTGCCGCGTCCATCGGCAGATAAAGGCGCAAAAGTGAGGCGTACCGCATGCTGGGGATTGAACTGGTAAGTGCCATATAAACGCAGATAAGGCGTTGCTGATCGGCCAGTTAAATCGGTCATATCAAAACGAGTGCCGGTATCTCCGGGGATACTGACATCATTTTTGCTAAACGCCACTCCACCCGTTTCAACGCGAAAATCCAACCCTTGCGCATAAGCCCCCGTTGATAGTCCCCCGACAAACAACACACTCATGATTTGAGCTATCTGTTTGCACATCGTGTGCAAGTCTGAGCCTGCCCTAAGCCATTGTCGCGTATGACCAAACGTTGTGGTTCTGCCCTTTCTCATTGCGCTTTGCCCTTATTCTCGGCATCAATCGCGGCATACATAATATGCTGAGGCCCTGCCGCGCCGCCCCAATACAGCTCGTCTGAATCGGTAAAGCCGCCTTTTTGGTAACAGGCTTTGGCGGCCGGGTTTTGACAATTCACGGTTAAATACACCCAATCGAAATCACCATAATCCACGGGCAAATACTCAAGCAACGCTTTAGCCGCACCGGTGCCTAGGCCTTGCCCTTGATAACGCGAATCCACCACAAACATGCGCAATCCGATGGTATTCGGCGGACAAAAGTCATACTGAGCCGGATAGTCGGTATCGAGTTTAAAAAAACCCATGGTCTTACCCGCTCGCTTGATCACATGACGGTGAATGTCCTCACTGGTTTCGGCAAGAAATTCATCTGCGGTGCCCGCAAACTTTACTTGCTGGTCAGGTAACGATACCTGACGAACACCGTCGATGTCCTCGTCAGTTAGTGGAGTGAAGCTTATCTCGGTGAGCTTACTGGTGGTGGCTGCTGGCATGCTAATTTTCATCATCCTTGTTATTGGTATAGGGTTTGCGCATAAGTCTTAGCGGTCAATGCTGAGCTCTCGTGGTTGAATCCGCGACACCGAACAACGCGCTGCTTCCTTAAAGAGCGGGCATAAAAAAGGGAGCGCTGCTTAACAGTGCTCCCTTATCATAGCTTGCCAGTTAGCTTAAATCACTGACAGTTCAACCTTAATATTACCACGCGTGGCATTGGAGTACGGGCATACCTGGTGCGCTTGGTCGACCAATGACTGCGCCGTCTCTTTATCTAGATCGCCAACCGATACCGC
Source organism: Salinivibrio socompensis S35 (assembly GCF_000513715.1). Lineage (GTDB taxonomy): Bacteria > Pseudomonadota > Gammaproteobacteria > Enterobacterales > Vibrionaceae > Salinivibrio > Salinivibrio socompensis. The sequence continues at coordinate 5,586 of NZ_AQOD01000092.1, read as the reverse complement.
CAGTTTTACGGCAATGCCAAAGCCGTCATCAATCGGACCAATCGACACTTCAGAGTTGATATGCGTGTCTTCGGGCAAGGTGACGCCAGCTTTACCCGCCACTAAACGAAGCGCGCCAATAAAACAGGCGGCATAACCGGCGGCAAATAGCTGCTCAGGATTTGTTCCTTCGCCATCGTTACCGCCCAGCCCTTTAGGGGTTGAAAGCGCAACATCTAAGCGCCCGTCATTGGATTTTGCTGAGCCTTCACGGCCCCCGGTGGCAGTGGCTTTTGCTGTGTAGGCAACACTTTGTAGCTCTTTCATTTTACTCTCCTAGTTTTGAATCCGTTCGCTGCTCGCTTAATCGCATTCAGCAAGCGTTGCGGAGACGGTTTACGTCTTAGTTATTTAGTTTGCATGCAAAATATTAGATCGCATCAACCAAATTTGCAAATACTTTGCGTACAAAATAAACTACGCATTAGACACACAGAGAAAGACAAGCCATGACGTATCCCCAATTAAAGCTCGACAGCCAAATCTGCCACCGCTTGTATAAAGCCTCCAATGGTATCTCGCGTGCCTACCGTACCTGGTTGAGCGAGTTAGATCTGACCTACCCGCAATATGTGGTGATGATGGCATTGTGGGAAGAAAATCAACTATCGATCGCCACGTTAGTCGAGAAAACGGGGATCGACGGTGGCGCGATGACGCAGATTTTGAAAAAGATGAGCGATAAAGGCTTGCTCACCATCATGAAAGACGAAGACGATAAGCGAAAGCGATGGGTCACCCTCACGGGCAAAGGCACCGACCTACAGCACCAAGCCGCTACTATCCCTGAGAAAATCCGCTGCAAGTTTCCCAGCATCGACGATCAGCAAGCCCAGCAACTTATTGCGCTGTTGGATACGATTAATCACGATTTGGGAGAGAGTGAGGCATAGCGCCCGCTGAGCAGCTCCAGAGACTCGCCTATCGGCAACAAAACTAAACTAATACTTGGTCGTGGTCCCCTTTACTGAGACAATCGGTGTTGTTACCTCGATATTAACGGACAACAATGAAACTTTTAGCTCGCAACCTTGCACGCACCACCACCGAACAAGAACTCCGTCAGCTGTTTTCTGAACACGGCGACGTCACCGACTGCAATCTGGTGCTGGACCAAGAGACTGGCGAATCCAAAGGCTTTGCTTTTGTGACTATGCCTGACGAGACACAAGCCAAGGCTGCCGTTGACGCCTTAAACCTCACCAGCGTTGCGAAAAGCAAAATCCGCGTTAAAGTCGCGAACTAAGCAAAAAAGCTCTTTGCACTTACATTGGCTGTGAGGCGGGAGCGATAGCCAACACGCTCACACGTGTTGGCTTTTGTTTATGGTCGAGACTTCTGTCCATGAGCGAATACTATTTAGCTGATCTTCGAGCTCATATTCAGTAATTTCAGTATCATAAGCGACTTGAGCACGCAGCCAATAGCCCTTCGATAATCCAAAAAAACGGCATAAACGCAGGTCTGTATCAGCCGTTATCGCCCGTTTACCAGCAATAATTTGACCAATGCGCTGTGCGGGCACTCCGATTTCTTTAGCCAAACGATATTGCGAAATCCCCATGGGAATCAGGAATTCCTCTTTTAGCAACTCGCCAGGTGTGACAGCTTCTACAGTACGCATGAGCGACCTCCTAGTGATAATCAACGATTTCGACATCTTCCGCACCACCTTGAACCCAGCGAAAGCAAATGCGGAACTGATTATTAATTCGAATACTAAATTGCCCTTTACGATCACCCTTTAGCGGCTCTAGTTTGTTGCCAGGCGGTATTTTGAGATCATCTAAATCGCTTGAGATTTGTAGCTGGCGCAATTTTCTAAGCGCGACTCGCTCAAAATTGACAAACCGCTTTACCCGCTTTCCCTGTGCTAGCTTTTCAGTATCTTTGCACTTAAACGATCGAATCATCATTCAATAGTAACGCACTGCGTTAATAACGTAAAGCGTCATCACACTATGGCTGATTGACAGCCTACGTCCGACTCGTCACTATCAAGCTTTCATCATATGGTGACGCTCGAGCAGTAAAAATGGCAAAACCGAATAAAAAAGGCCCCACCAAAACCATCGATATTTTCTGTAAACGCTGTAATGCGCCACTGTTTAAATACCGCAAAGGCGGCAAAGGTGCATTGGTAAAGTGCTTTAAAGAAAGGATTGTTGAAGATGCCACTACCATACCGTGTCACTGCCCTCAGTGCGAACAGGCCTTTGCGCGTGACACCCTGATGCGAGGCACACCAGCCTATAAATTCATTGGCGGTAAGGTATGGTTCAAATGAAGATAACCCCTTTAGGCGATACGTTAGGGGCGCAAGTCGACAATATCGATTTATCCCAGCTTTCAGAGGCTGAGTTTGCGACGCTGTATCAAGCATTTTTACGCTACAAAGTGCTTTTCTTTCGCGAGCAGCCCCTCTCGACTGACGACCATGTCGCACTGGCAAAACGCTTCGGCGAGCTTGAGCCACCTCACCCGTTTTTCCCGCACCTGCCCGACAACGACCAAGTGGTTGTGATTGAAACCAGCCGCGGCAATCCACCAAGCCAAAGTTATTGGCATACCGACATGACATGGCAAGCGGTGCCGCCCAAATGCTCGGTTTTACACGCGCAATATGTACCAGAACATGGCGGGGATACGATCTGGTGTGACATGGCAGCAGTATGGTCGATCTAACCGAGGAAGAAAAAGCCGAACTACGCCAGCTCGACACCATTCACGCGCTACACGCCTTTGAAGGCAGCCGTTACGATCATCAAGACGCCGACGGACAAAGTATGGTCTCGAAACGCGCTCAAGACTACCCACCCCTTCGCCGTGCCATGGTGCAAGCCCACCCAGAAACCGGCCAAGAGGTGCTGTTTATTAACGAGCAATTTACTCGCGCGATTGCCGACTGGCCAGAAGCTGCTAGCCAACAACGTCTTGCGACACTGTTCCGCCAAGCTCGCCAATCGAAATACCACGTTCGTTTTCGCTGGCAAAAACACTCGGTAGCTATTTGGGATAATCGCGCCACCCAACACTACGCGGTAACCGATTATGGTGACGCGCCCAGACGATTGCACCGCGTCACCGTTCAGGGTGAGCGTGCTCAGTAACAACTCATGGCGCTCAGACGCGGGTATATTGATACAGATTGTTGCTATGTTCATAAAGCATGATCTGGCTTTGCAGCCGAAACCCTAGCTTTTCGAGCAAGCGGTTTGAGGGTTGGTTGTCCGGCAAGGTCACTGCTTGAACGGTACTCAGTCCGCTCGCTAGCACGGTTGCCTCAAGCACCACCTCGGCCGCTTCTGTGGCATATCCTTGCCCGGTGTAACGCGATAAAAACGCGTAGCCTAAATCTGGATATGCCAACTCATCGCGCTTAAGCACACCGCACATACCGATGGGCTCACCATCTTCCCGCCGTTCTACCAGATTTAAACCAAAGCCATGTGCTTGATAGCTCGCGAGCGGCCCGTGACGGAGATACTCGATCGCATCTTGTTCAGTACGCACCTTTTTATCCGCGATATAGCGTATAAAAGACGCCTCATTAAGCAGCTCAACAATAAACGGCGCATCGACGAGTGTAAACTGTCGCACATTGAGCCTTTTTGACTCGCATATCAGTGTCATAAACCACTTACCTACTGAAACAATCTATCGCGCAATAATCGCATATCGGCATGAATAAGTATCTACGCCGGCAACCAACACTGGTAAAAATCGGTCTTCACTAATAAAAACCTTCAAACCCCGCATCGGAGCCAAAGCTACAGACAAAAGCGTCCCGACGTGCAGCCACGCAATAAGCAAAATCGCTTTCAAGATTGATGGGACGGAAAGTCAGGTGCATGGTGTATCCTAAAAATTGATATTTACGTGATGATGCTCCAATATCGTAAGGCTTTCTGTGACTCTTGTAAGTATTTACTTTTAAATATCGAGATAATAATCTCTCATGGAAAAGGTATGCCAGTATCAAGCTTTAAAGATGTTTCTAATGCGCTATAAAAAAGTCACCTTGCTTTTACTAATAAGCCTTCCTCTTGTAGGTCATGCCCTGACGTGGGAAGAATTTTTAAAGTCCGAAATGGATAGCGCTTACTCTGCACTAGAAGAAAAAGCAAGCAATTGCCGTAAAAACCGTCAACCATTAGAGCCAATCGAGGAAAGTTGGTTTGTTAATCTCAGTCGAAGCGAAAAAGTAGCAGCAACTGGTTACATCAAACATCTAGCAGAGACTGATTGCTGGGGAGAAGAGCTATCCTCCTACAACTCTGCATTGTTAGCATATACTTCTGAATCGAAAGATACGCAGTATTTAGACGAGTGGCTCGAGCTATCGAATGTATATCGGAGTGACGACTTTAAGCGTGAATTTGATGCACTCAACGTAAAATCGCTTGTAAAATGGTACAAACGACAACCAACAGTTATGCCTTTCGATATGATTGAGTTTCTTGAGCAATACCCTGAATTTCAGAATAGCAATGAATAGCCGTAGAGATAATATCTCGGGCGATAACACCATCAAAACCAAAGAATAATCAGCCGTTTTGGTAGCTAAGTAAAACCCGACAATCGTATTGCGACTCTTGCTATCCCCGCTACTAATTAATCAGCTAAAAAGTGATTTATTTAGAGCGGGAGTCTAATTAACTCATTATACACTTATCTCCAACGATCTGCCGCTATAACTTTTTTTAGTTCATCATAGAGCCTATCTAAATCTCCGTATCTTGACAAATCAGCCGTTAACCCATGGTTACCAATGATTTTTATAGATTTCACCTTGTGCTTGGAACGCTTAACCTTGACCGTTTTAACGTTTTCCCACTCCATGATTTCTTGTGTATCAGGCTCATAAGAAATTAATCCCTTGTCTGAAACTTCAATGGCATGGTTTTCAGTCGTAGTTTTTAAAATCGCACCTTCCTTTATAGTTTAGTAGCGCTGGAACAGAGCAAAATAGAAAAACATAAAGGAGATACTTAAAACTAATTACATCACCCATAAACCATGAACCAAAAAATATCAAAGAAGGCCAAAACATAAAAACACTGAGCGGCCCTACATACAAATTGTTTATTCTTTTATCTACTATTTTAAACTTCATCAACACTACTCTATCTGAATGTACACCGAATGACAGGGCTACCCTCTTGAATATCTGCCACACTGAGGTGCGACCTTTAATACCGGAGATGACTATATCTACTCAAAAATTTTTGGCGTTAATCTCGCCAAGAACCACTTTTAGAGTCACRCTGCGGTGAATGACTACAAAAAATCCGCCATTAAATTGCCTGTGTGCGTAAGATGGTGGTGATCTTAAATTCGATGCTCAGAGACGGCGTGATGTGGGATAAAAATCTCGCTAAAATTTAGGATTGACGACATACTCGTTTGTTAGCGAACTTTTTACGGCATGGTTTATATGCTGACCGATCTCTATAACAATTGAACTTTGCCTCTCATATTCTCGATGCAGGTATTCATTCACAGCAACGGTTCCATAATTTTTAAAGGGCAAAAATGAAACTTGAT
>NZ_AQOD01000091.1 GCF_000513715.1 Salinivibrio socompensis S35 | reverse complement strand
CAGCACAGAGCTGGAAAGCTCGAGCAASRATCCGCATCTGATGTCTTGTCATCGAGTCGACATCGGAAACGTGGAAAGCTCGGGCTGGTACTGCAAAACTATGTCGATAGAAAAATTAGATCACATAGAAGTGCTGATGGATAAGCTAGGGTTGCTGAACGACGAGGACACACCGGAGGATGACGAAAGCGATCTGCTTGCTAAATTTGAGCAACAGAACGATTAAAGAGGAGTAGCAGGTGCAGGACGGGATCTGGATACTAGCAGGACTAGGCGCGCTGATCATTTTAGCGTTATCGGTATACGCTGGGATTCTGCTGGCAAGACTCAAGCGGCAAACGGCGCTGCAAGCGGAGATGGAAGAGGCGGCGATAAAAAAGCGTAATGATAAAATCATTGAAAGCGTTGATGTGATTGCCTTCGCGGCCTTGAAAGATCAATGTGATTTGTCTGAAGCGGCGATTCGTCTTTACATGATTATGGACCACCTCCAAGGGGAAAAGCGGGTTGAATTTGATAGCCGCTACCCGGCGTTATTTGAACTTTACGAAGCGGTTAAGGATACCCCGCGAGGTGACGCAAGGAAAACCCTTAAAAAGAACGAACGCATGCGGTTGGACTTTGATCGTGCCAAGCATGAAGCGCGACTAGAGCAGACGATAAAAGTCGAGTTGGCGGAGATTTTGGCTTTCACCGGTGGCCGCCATATCCCGGATCATATTTTGACCCATTAAGTGTACCTGTTTGGAATGCAGTTGTTCGCAGCGGCATTCCTCTATTATTTCGCCACAATACCCTTATAACCATTAGGCGAAAATCGATCTCGCCGACACTTTCACACTATTAACGCGGGTAGTACTAAACACCTTACTCAAGGCTGTGGCACACTACGCCTTGTTATCCTTTCCTAAGCGCCTTTGCGGAATGTAAGCCATGTCATCAGCACAAATCATTTGGGATCAAGCCCTTATCAATAAGTATAATTATTCAGGGCCCCGCTATACCTCGTATCCTACCGCGCTTGAGTTCCATGAGGCCTTCACGCCTGCGGAATTTGATATGGCATGTAGCCAATATCCGGTTCGGCCGTTGTCGTTGTATGTGCATATCCCATTTTGTCACAAGCTTTGCTATTACTGTGGTTGCAATAAAGTGGTGACGCGCCATCAACACAAGGCGGATGAGTACTTAGATGCCCTGGAGCATGAGATTCGCCAGCGAGCATTTTTACTTGGATCTCGTCGAGTCACCCAATTACATTGGGGCGGTGGTACACCGACTTTTCTGACCAAGGCGCAGATCTCGCGCTTAATGGGGCTGCTGCGCCAAGAGTTTCATTTTGAGGATGTGGCGGAAATCAGTATTGAGGTGGATCCGCGTGAAATCCCTCTGGATATGCTCGATCATCTCCGTAGCGAAGGGTTTAATCGGATCAGTATTGGCGTGCAGGATTTTGATAAAAAGTGCAGCAGTTGGTTAACCGAGAGCAAGATGAAGACTTTATCCATGCATTGGTCGCGCGTGCTCGTGAGCTTGGTTTTCGCTCCACCAACCTCGATTTGATTTATGGCTTACCCAGCCAAACGCCCGAGGGGTTTGCCAAAACCCTAGCGCAAGTGCTCACCATGCGCCCTGGACGATTATCGGTGTTTAACTATGCCCATTTACCTAACTTGTTTGCCGCACAGCGGAAAATAGACGAGGACGCCTTACCGTCTCCTGATGCGAAACTCACCATGCTGCAAGCAACCATTAATACGCTAACGGGAGCAGGTTACCAATTTATCGGTATGGACCACTTTGCCTTACCCGATGATGAGTTAGCGGTCGCGCAGCGCGAGGGGCGTCTGCATCGTAATTTCCAAGGGTACACCACCCAAGGTGACTGTGACTTGTTGGGACTGGGGGTGTCGGCGATCTCGATGATTGGTGATTGTTACGCGCAAAACCAAAAAGAGATGAAACGGTATTACCATCAAGTGGATGCTGAACGACATGCCTTATTTAAAGGGGTGATGTTGGAGCGTGATGATCGTATTCGCCGAGACGTGATTAAAGCCTTGATGTGTAATTTTACCCTAGAGAAGGCAGTGATCGCGGCGCGCTACCAGATTGATTTTGACCGTTACTTTGCAGACGATCTGGCCCTACTTCAGTGCTTTATTGACGACGACCTGGTTCGTGTCACTGATCAGGCGATCAGCGTGACCAAAACGGGTCGGATGCTGATCCGCAATATTTGCATGAGCTTTGATATTTACTTGCGGGATAGAGCACGCCAGCAACAGTTCTCCCGGGTGATTTAAACTAAAAAACCGCCAAATGGCGGTTTTTTATAACACGAACAGCCAATTAGCGGGCTGCGGCTTTGGCTATCAGCGCCGCTTTCTCACTGCCAGACAAGAAGGCAATGGTTAGGCCATTTTCTTGTAGTGTGTTGATTTGCGCAGCGGTTAAGCCTGCGGCAGGGGCGGCGATCTCATATTCATATGGCAGCTCGATCCCCTCTACTGCTGGGTCATCGGTATTCAATGACGCCAAAATACCATGGTCTAAAAATTGGCGCACAGGGTGCTGCGCGAGGTCGGCAATGGTACTGGTCTGAATGTTCGAGGTTAGGCAAGATTCAATACCAATACGGTGCTTGGCTAAATAGTCCATCAAAGCGGGGTCTTCAATCGCTTTCACGCCATGACCAATCCGGGTCGCGCCTAGCTCATTAATGGCCTGCCACATACTCTCAGCGCCTGCCGCTTCACCCGCGTGGACTGTCACCTGCAAATCACTGGCACGAACTTTGGCAAAATGATCGGTGAACTGGTCACCGGGCTGGCCCAGTTCGTCACCGGCTAAATCAATAGCAACCAATTGCGATTTCTGTGTCAATAGGGCATCCAACTCGGCCATACACGCTTGAGTGCCGAAAGTGCGGCTCATGATACCTATCAGATTGGTTTTGACACCAAAATCGCAGCTGCCGGCTTTCACGCCATCCACCACGGCCTCGACCACGCCCTCAAGTGGCAGTTGGTGTTTTAGTGCCATGTAGTAAGGTGAAAAGCGCAGTTCGGCATAATCAATCTTGGCATTTAAGGCATCTTCGACGTTTTCATACGCTACGCGACGAACCGCATCGAGATCCCCTAATACTGCCACACCCCAATCAAGCTTCGAGAGAAACGCGACTAAATCTGGTTCGTTCTCGACCACTTGCACATGTGGGCGCAGTGAATCTATGTCTGTTGCGGGTAGTGGCATCGCAAATTTTTGCCCCAGCTCTAAAATGGTTTCGATACGGATATTGCCGTCTAGGTGGCGGTGTAAATCCGTCACGGGTAAGTCTTTTCTTATCATCATCGGTTCCCAGCAGGTGAGTTGGCGCTCAGTATAGCGATTGACCATCAAATCGTCAGTAGCCAGAGTGTGGATGGCGTGATAGCTATCGCGTTGGCAGTTTATCCGTTACCCGTTCTGTTGGTTGCTCGGCTAAAGGTAGCGGCTTGGCAAACAAGAACCCTTGGGCGTAATGACAGCCAATTTCACGCAGCCTTGCTGCTTCTTCTGGGGTTTCAATGCCTTCAGCGACCAAGTGAACATCCATGCCACGGGTCATGGCGACCACGGCTTCAATAATCCGTTGGTTGGTGCTGTTTTCGGTCATGGAATGGACAAAGCTGCGATCGATTTTTAAGCTATCAAAAGCCATCTGATGCAAGTATGCCAACGACGAATAACCGGTGCCAAAGTCGTCAATCGCAATCTTAATCCCTAGCGCTCGGATTTTCGTCAACCCCGAGGTGGCGAGATGTTCGTGACTCATTAACTGTGACTCAGTGATTTCCAGGGTTAAATTCTTGGGTGGAAGTTGCGTCCGTTTAAGAACACGCTCCAACTTGTCGATAAAGTCGGCAGATAACAACTGTCGTGCTGACAAGTTGACATGCAATTGGTAATCGACAGGCCATAGCCCGGCCTTAATTTGTGCGACGGTATCAAAAGCAGCTTGCTCAAGCACTTGCATGCCGATTTGGTTAATCAAGCCACTTTGTTCGGCAATCGGAATAAATTCGACTGGGGAGACCATACCACGGTTCGGGCTTTCCCAGCGCACCAAGCCTCCGCGCCACAGAAACAAGCACATCACTTAAGCGTACGAAAGGCTGGTAGAACACGACGAATTCGTGATGCTGAACGGCATGATGGAGCTCAAGCAATAGCCGAGACTGCTCTTGAACCCGCGCTTGCATACTGGCTTCAAAATAGACATACATCGCCGCATCACTGCGTTTTGCTTCACTGAGCGCCAACCTGCGTGCTGGAGGCTCTCATGAATGGCATCACCGTAGGTATAACCAAACACCACACCCGCACAAGCGTCAACCAGGACATCGTCGTTACCGATGGTAACTGGGCGGTTAAACAGGCTCAGTAGCTGATTGACCAGCGCTTCCGACTGAGTACGATTAGTGGTATGAGGGGAGAGTACCGCAAATTCATCACCGCGAACGCGTGCGATCAGCATATTGGATCCATCCGCTAAATCCGTTAACCGTTGAGCAATGACACATAACAGCGTATCACCACCTTCTTGACCTAAGCTATCATTGATATCACGAAAGCTATTGACCCCTAAAATAACCAAGGTATTCGGTGAGTGATAGCGCAGCCCGGAGGCTTGTTCGACCAATCCTTCTCGCGTATATAACTGGGTTAAATTATCTTGGCGGATCTGTTGACGTAAGGCGTTGAACGACTCCTGCATTTTTCCCGACATGTTATTAAACGCCTCTTTTAATATCGCAATTTCTCTCAGGCTCGCTGGGGTGTTAATTCGATAGGTCAGATTGCCGGAGGCAAGCTTGGCAGCGGCCTCAGCCGTGTCACGCAAGGGACGAGTGAGTTGGCGAATAATTAAGTAGACGATGATCAAGCCAATCACCGACATCGCGATCACCAGATAAATACTGATTTTTTGTTGGCTTAACAAGCTTTCTAGTAGCAGTTGGTCAGGCAGAGCCACCACGACATACCATTCATGTTGAAAAGGCGGTGGTAAGGTGATTTTTTTGACGGTGCCATAAAATTGGCCCTGTTCGGTGATATTGAAGTGAAACGATTTACCGAGTTTCTCTGGTTCAGGTGGCCAGTTAGTCGATATCTCCTTGATGGTGTGATTGAGCACCACGTTATTTGTGATACTGGGAAACTGCAAAATATTGCTGGGGCTGTCTTTGCCGCTATGGGCGATCATCCGGCCCTCACCATCGACAATAAAAAGCGCGCCGCCGAGTTTTTGCTGGCGCTTGCTGAGAAAGCGGTTAAAGGCGGTCAGTTTGATATCACTGGCGACGACACCCCATACATTGCCCCTAACCAACACGGGAGCAATGGCGGAGAGTGATACTTCGCCAATCTCATCCGCATCAAGGTATATATCGGTCCAGCGTGGTTGTTCGCGATTAAAGGCCGGGATATACCAGGGGCGAACCCGCGGATCATAGTGGCTGTCTTGGTAAACAATATTGGCACTTAACGTTCGGCCGTCGAAGATGCGTAATGCGCCTTGTGTCGCGTCGCTTCGTTCCATCAAAACCGACTGGTCGGCTTGATTTTTACGATAGCCAAAATAATCGCCGTTAGCATCGACCCCAACGCTGAGCACTTGCATGTATGGCATGGCTTGATAAAGCGACGTGTGACTACTGAACAAATAGTCCCGTAAGTCGTTATCACTCATTGGTGTGGTTTTAAGGCGGGCGGCGAGACGATCAGCGACAAATACATTGGCGTTAAATGGGTGCTGAAGGTACTGGCGTAAGTCTAATCCAATCCCTTGAGAGTAATCGTCTAGCAGTAGCTTGCCGACAAACTGAGAGCTGGTGCGGTAATGGTTGTTAATGGTGAGAATGATCACACTAACGTGAGCGTGAGTACGAGAAACACGGGGAGCATGACGGCGGCTCGAATTGACAATGGGCGTATGTTTCTCATCAGAACAACAACATCACTCTTTTCATAAACCTAACACCATTGAAGTTAACACGAGAGACAGTGTTTGCTTCAATCTCTTCACTTAAATTTAGCAGAGGTTCAAATTGTGTAAGTTTTAATAATGAGTCATTGCTCAATATTTAGTTCTTTGAGCTTGCGCGTCAGTGTATTGCGTCCCCATCCTAAAATTTTAGCGGCTTCTTGTTTATGCCCATGGGTGTGTTGTAACGCGGACTGTAGCAGTATTCGCTCAACGTTAGGCAACGCCTGTTGTAAAATCCCATGCTGTCCCTGCGTGATCGCGTCCTGTGCCCATTGGGTGAGTGCATGCTGCCAGTCTTGCGCTTCACTGTCGGTCACGGACAAAGGCTGATTGAGTAACTCGCGCGGTAAATCATTGGAGAGTACCTCTTTACTGCTCGCCATCACAGTGAGCCAGCGACATGTGTTTTCGAGCTGACGTACATTGCCAGGCCATGGAAGCTGACTCATCATGGCTTCGGTGTCCGGGTGGAGTTGCTTGGCTTCGACATCCAACTCTTTGGCGGCACGGGCCAAAAAGTGCTGGCACAGCTGAGGGATGTCCTGGCGTCTGTCTTTGAGTGAGGGGAGATGGACGCGAATAACATTTAAGCGATGGAATAAGTCCTCTCGAAATGTCCCGCTGGTGACAAGGCGCTCTAAATCTTGGTGGGTAGCAGCGATAATACGGACATCCACGTCGACCGCTGCGTGGCCACCCACGCGATAGAACTGACCATCGGCGAGCACGCGTAGTAAACGCGTTTGCACATCCAAAGGCATATCACCGATTTCATCTAAGAATAAGGTTCCGCCATTGGCTTGCTCAAACCGTCCTTGTCGAACAGCATTGGCCCCGGTAAATGCCCCTTTTTCATGCCCAAAAAGCTCAGACTCGATCAAATCTTTGGGAATAGCCGCCATGTTCAGGGCGATGAAGGCTTGCTCTGAACGCGGGCTATGACGATGAAGGGCTTGGGCGACTAATTCTTTACCCGTACCGGATTCGCCATTGATCAAAACCGAAATGGATGACCGTGATAACCGACCGATAGCGCGAAATACTTCTTGCATCGCCGGTGCTTCGCCAATGATTTCTGGCGTTTGGGTTTGCGGCTGCTTCGCGGTTTGCTGCTTTTGTTGCTCTTTTACGTGGGCTAAAGCGCGCTCAACCAAGGCTAAGGCTTCGTCAATATCGAACGGTTTGGGGAGGTACTCAAACGCGCCCTCTTTATAGGCATTGACCGCGGCATCCAAATCAGAGTGCGCGGTCATAATAATGACCGGCAAACTTGGGTGTTGTGCTTGCACTACATTGAGCAGAGCAAGCCCATCGCTGCCGGGCATGCGAATGTCAGACACCAAAACGTCGGGGGTGTGCTCGTGCAACGCGCTGATCACACTTTCAGCATCGCAAAAGGTATCGCATGTGAGGCCAGCGGCACTGAGTGTTCGTTCCATCACCCAGCGAATCGAGCTGTCATCATCCACGATCCAAATGGTCCCTTTACTCATGGGGTCTGTCCTTTTCAATAATGGGTAATTGGATAGTGAAACAGGTATGGCCCGGCCAGCTATTCACTTCAATTTTGCCTGGTGTTGATCGATTAAGTGGTGGGTAATGGCTAATCCGAGCCCATTACCGTCGGCTTTGCTGGTGACCATCGGATAGAACAAAGTATCTTGTAAGTGGGGGGCGATACCGGGGCCATTGTCGATGATTTCTACCTGTGCCACGACACGATGGCGCTGCCCATGAATCACCGTTTGAAAACCGGTGCGGGTGCGCAGTGTGAGGCGCGCGTCGTCTTGCCCGCTGACCGCATCGGCGGCATTGGTCACCACGTTAAGGATTGCCTGCTCAAGCTGTTCAGGATCCATATCAAAGTCAGGCAAGCTGGGGTCGTAATCGCGAACGATATGGACACCGTCATGATTATCGAGGCTGACCAGTTGACGGACTTTTTCCAATACCACGTGAATATTTTGCCGTTGACGTAATCCCGGTCGCTGGGGTCCGAGTAAGCGATCGACTAAATTTCTCAAGCGATCAGCTTGCTCAATAATGATTTGAGTGTATTCCTTGAGGCTGGCATCGGGCAGCATTTTTTCCAATAGCTGTGCCGCCCCGCGCAATCCGCCCAGAGGGTTTTTAATTTCATGGGCCAAGCCACGAACCAATTCTTTTGCCGCCTGCTGTTGGGCTTTTTGGGTCAGCTCCTTGCTGATCCTTTGTTGCTGGCTCACGACATTAACTTCGAGTAAAAGACGGCCTTCATCCGCTTGATCAAATAAGGGGCTGGCGCTGAGTTGTACTTTTTGCGGCTGCCCATCGACGACCCAGGTGACATCACTGTCAGTGAGGCTTTGCCCCGCTTGGGTGGTGCTGGCAATGTGCGCCCAGTCGACACTGGCATGCTGTATTTGCTCCGTGAGCGGTTGCTGGCGCAAGCGCCTGGCACTTTGATGCATCAGCTGCTCCGCCGCGGCATTGACGTATTGAATACGCCATTGGCTGTCTACCACAATGATGGCGGTAAGCAGATGATCAAACAGTTGAGCTGACGTCATCCGTGTCGCGTCCTTGTTTGCACTAGTTTGGTGCATTGAGTGTAATCGAGATCCTTGCATGATGCAGCTTGTACCGCTGAGTTGGTGACTACTTTGGCGCAGTGGTCAGTTAATCCTGGCGTCGATGGGGCTGATTAACGTGTGCGCGGTGTAAATACACTTGGTGTATCGATGAGGATGCAATTACCTTGCCGCTTTCTAAGTATTGGGCTTGAATCTGATGGGTGCCACGGTCAATCGGCGCAAGTTGCCAATGTAGTTGTTGCTGCGAGGGGGTCAAAGTGATGGTTGGGGCGGACCCAACGGGTTGGCCGTCCAAGATGAGCTGTGTTTGCCCGGCGGGTATGGCGCGCGGTGACAACGTGGCAGTCACGGATAGCTGGCCGAGGTTACTGCGCAATGTTGCGCCATCATTGGGGTGAACAAGGGTGATCGTCACTGTTTTTGATTGTGTCGGATCCGGCTGCGTCAGAATTGACTGCGTCTGACTTGATTGAATCAGGCCCGACTTAGGCCGTTGTGCCGGAGAGAAAGAGGGCGAAGGGGTCGGGGATGAATACTGCCATACTCGGTACGGGTGCGCGGGAGGCTGGTCGCTAATATGGACCTGGCCGTATTGATCTGTCCACTGATAGAGCATGCCCGCATGGCTGAGAAAAGCCAATGTCAGTAACATAGCGCCTAACCACCGCATCACACCCCCCTTTCATTGAACGATACCTTGAAGTGCATTGTAAGTGGGAACACCGAGACACCAAGCATAAAAAAGCCCACCTGCGAGGTGGGCTACATTTTTACAGTGACGAGCAATTATACCGAGTAGTAAAGCTCGAACTCGACTGGATGTGTTGTCATCTGGATACGCTCAACATCTTCGCTTTTCAGTTTGATGTATGAGTCGATAAAGTCGTCTGAGAACACGCCACCAGCGGTCAAGAATTCGCGGTCAGCATCAAGTGCTTGTAGCGCTTCTTTCAGTGACTCAGCCACGGTTGGGATTTCTGCCGCTTCTTCAGCCGGAAGATCATACAAGTCTTTGTCCATGCATCGCCTGGGTGAATCTTGTTTTTGATCCCGTCTAGGCCAGCCATCAGCATGGCAGCAAAGCATAAGTAAGGGTTAGCGGTTGGATCCGCGAAACGCAGCTCAATACGGCGCGCTTTCGGGCTTGGTACGACTGGGATACGAATTGACGCAGAACGGTTACGCGCGGAGTAAGCCAGCATCACTGGTGCTTCAAAGCCAGGAACCAGACGCTTATACGAGTTAGTTGACGCGTTCGCAAAAGCGTTAATGGCACGTGCGTGCTTGATGACACCGCCAATATAGTAAAGCGCGGTTTCAGACAGGCCACCGTATTTATCACCCGCAAAGAGATTTTGACCATCTTTAGCCAGTGATTGGTGTACGTGCATACCTGAGCCATTGTCGCCGACCAGTGGTTTAGGCATAAACGTTGCTGTTTTACCAAACGCGTGCGCCACGTTGTGCACGACATATTTATATATCTGAATTTCATCCGCTTTGGTGGTTAAAGTGTTAAAGCGGGTCGCGATTTCGTTTTGGCCGGCGGTGGCCACCTCATGGTGGTGCGCTTCAACCACTAAGCCCATCTCTTCCATGACCAATGACATGGCAGAGCGAATATCTTGTGATGAATCGACCGGTGCGACAGGAAAATAGCCGCCTTTAACGCCTGGACGGTGGCCTTTGTTGCCGCCTTCCAGTGCGGTGCCTGAGTTCCAGCTCGCTTCAACATCATCAATTTTGTAGAAAGAACCGGCCATATCGGTGGCGAACTTCACGTCATCAAAGAGGAAGAATTCTGGTTCAGGACCAATCAGAACGGTATCCGCGATACCCGTTGCGCGCATGTGATCTTCAGCGCGTTTAGCAATAGAGCGCGGATCACGATCATACCCTTGCATGGTCGATGGCTCTAAAATATCACAGCGAATATTCAGGGTGCTTTCTTCGGTAAAGGGATCTAGTACGGCAGAGCTTGCGTCTGGCATCATGACCATGTCTGACTCGTTAATGCCTTTCCAGCCCGCGACCGATGAACCATCAAACATTTTGCCTTCTTCGAAGAAGTCGTCGTCAACTTGATGAGAGGGGATAGAAACATGCTGCTCTTTACCTTTGGTATCGGTAAAGCGCAGGTCGATGAATTTCACCTCGTTTTCTTGGATGAGTGCGAGCACATTTTCTACTGACATGTGAAATAACCTCCGGTGTCAAATTAGGTAAATAGCGAATTGGCTCCTTGCTGCATGACAAAGCGAAAACTGTGCCAACAATTTAAAACCACGCCATAGCAGGCTCGGCGGGTAAAAATGCCGTTCAGTGCTCGTCAAACGAGCGCGAGTTGCACCATCATTGTGCGCAAATGATCAATGATAGTGCAAGGGGCGAAAATGGTGCAGATGTTTGTGCACGACAGGCGTGCAAACACGTCCCCTTCTTCTTTGTAGCAGACAATCGGTGTTGAGAGTGTGGGCCGTCTTTAAAAATTCATGTTTGCTTAAATCCCGGTGAATCCTTGTATTTGCTTAATAAATGACCATTCAAACAGTAATCATACCGCTGTGATGGTGACCGAATTCACAGAATAAGGTGGGTTTTGCGACAAAATCTGGTACATTACGGCCGTTTTTTTAATCAGATGGTGGCGCTGTCGTGCTAGTATACGCTGTCTCAGCGTGTCAGGTTCGGCACGCGCCGCGTCTAACGAGTGAAAAAGAGAGTCCATGACCAAAATACAAACAGATAAATTAAGAAATATCGCCATTATTGCCCACGTTGACCACGGTAAAACCACGCTAGTGGATAAGCTGCTTCAGCAATCCGGTACGCTGGCTTCCCGCGGTGAGGTGGAAGAGCGTGTCATGGACTCAAATGATATTGAGAAAGAGCGTGGCATTACCATTTTGGCGAAAAACACCGCCATCAACTGGAATGACTATCGAATTAACATCGTTGATACGCCAGGACACGCCGATTTTGGTGGTGAAGTTGAGCGTATTATGTCGATGGTGGATTCGGTCTTATTGGTGGTCGATGCGGTTGATGGCCCGATGCCACAAACCCGCTTCGTGACCCAAAAAGCCTTTGCCCATGGTCTAAAGCCCATTCTGGTTATCAACAAAATTGACCGTCCGGGTGCGCGTCCTGATTGGGTAATGGATCAGGTATTCGACCTGTTTGATACCCTAGGGGCAACAGACGATCAACTGGACTTCCAAGTGGTTTATGCATCAGCCCTCAATGGCTGGGCAAGCTTGGACGAAGCGACCGAAGGCGAAAGCATGGAGCCGCTGTTCAATGCAATCGTAGACAACGTCGATGCGCCGGATGTCGACATTACCACACCACTGCAAATGCAGGTGTCTCAGCTAGACTATAACGCCTATGTGGGTGTGATTGGTGTGGGTCGTATTACGCGTGGCTCGGTAAAACCGAACCAGCAAGTGACGATCGTTAGTGCCGATGGCAGCAAGCGCAATGGTAAGGTGGGAAGTGTCTTGGGTTACTTAGGCCTTGACCGTACTGATGTGGATGAAGCCTCGGCGGGCGATATTATTGCCATCACTGGTCTGGGCGAGCTAAAGATTTCAGACACGATCTGTGATCCAAGCAACGTTGAAGCGCTGCCAGCACTGACCGTTGATGAGCCAACCGTGACCATGACGTTCCAAGTCAACACCTCGCCGTTCGCCGGCCTAGAGGGTAAGTACGTGACCTCACGTAACATCCTTGAGCGTTTGCAAAAAGAGCTGGTACACAACGTAGCTCTGCGTGTTGAAGAGACCGAAAACCCGGACAAATTCCGCGTATCAGGTCGTGGTGAGCTGCACTTGTCGATCCTTATCGAGAATATGCGTCGCGAAGGCTTTGAGCTTGCCGTATCTCGGCCTGAAGTGATCATCAAAGAAGAAAACGGTGAGAAGTTTGAACCGTTTGAAACCGTGACCATTGACGTTCTCGAAGAGCACCAAGGTGGCGTTATGGAAAGCATTGGCCTGCGTAAAGGCGAGCTGAGCAATATGCTACCAGACGGTAAGGGCCGCGTACGTATGGACTTTGTGATGCCGTCACGGGGTTTGATTGGTTTTCAAACCGAGTTCTTAACCCTGACGTCAGGGTCGGGTCTGATTTATCATACGTTCGACCATTACGGTAAATTCAAAGGCGGTGATATTGGCCAACGTATCAACGGTGTATTGATATCAAACGCCGCAGGTAAACGCACTGAACTTACCGCATTGTTTAACCTACAATGGTACCCGTGGTCGGCCCTTATTTGGATTACCCTCGTTATCCCACCGAAGAGGACCAGGCTAGGAAGGAGCTTGCCAAAGGC
>NZ_AQOD01000090.1 GCF_000513715.1 Salinivibrio socompensis S35 | reverse complement strand
TTTCGCGAGGATTAAGCACTTCCGAGCAATATCAACGAGATATGATAAGTTAGCAAGAAATTACGCCAGTATGGTATCACTGGCGTTTACTATAATGTGGCTGCCGATGTATTGCTGAATAAAATGTGTACAGCAAAGATCAACACGCCCTAGGCAGGATAAGAAAAATAAAAGACAAAACTGAGCGTTGTGTCTACGCCAAAGTCAATTACGTTTAAAACATCAGCAACGAATCATTTTTTTGACACTTTCTTGAAGAATAGTGTCTAACGTGCGATAGATTATAGTCATCGCTAACTTGTGATAGAGAGAACACCATGGGAATAAAATGTAAGCTTTCCGCTGTGGCGGTTTTAACCGCCTCATTGGCATTAACAGGTTGTGAATCGATGTCGAATGCGCAGAAAGGTGCGACGATTGGCGCGATTACTGGGGCGATTGCGGGTAAGTCTACCTCGAACCATAAAAGTAAACGGGCATTTATCGGGGCGGCGATTGGTGCGATTGGTGGTGCAGCCGTGGGCAACTATATGGATAAGCAAGAGCAAGCTTTCCGTGAGGAGTTGGCGGGATCCGGCATCCAGGTTGTGCGAGAAGGGGATAACATTCGTTTGATCATGCCATCGAATATTACATTTGGGCTTGACCAAGATGCGATCGCCGCAGACTTCTACCCCACTCTCCAATGCGGTTTCTAATGTCATGCGCAAATACGACAAAACCTTTTTGAGTATTGAAGGCCATACGGACAACACAGGCGCAGCCTCATACAACCAAGGCTTGTCGGAGCGACGTGCGATGAGCGTTAAACGCTATCTTGCCAGCCAGTCTATCGATAATGCGCGTCTTTATACCTCTGGGTTTGGTGAGACACGTCCACTCGTGGCCAATAACAACGCATCCAATCGTGCGTTAAACCGCCGCGTTGAGATTCAAGTGGTGCCAAACACTCAATAGTGGTTGCATCAGTCAATAACGACACGACGCGGTGCGCTTTCTCGCGGTAAAGCGCACCGTGTTTGGGTGGTCGTCGTTGGCCTTAGAGGTTATCGAGGTTATCAAGCAGCGCATCTGCACGCTGAATAATAGCTTCACGCTGGGCAGTGTCCATTTTGTCCCAATTTCTATAAGGCATGGCCATCCTTGGGTTTCGATGAAAGCGATCACGATGACGCTGCATAAAATGCCAGTAAAGTGCATTCAGTGGGCATGCATTATCCCCCACCTTCTCTTTCACTGAATAATGACAATCGCCACAATAATCACTCATGCGATTAATATAAGCCCCACTGGCCGCATAAGGTTTCGTGCCGACTAAACCATTATCAGCAAATTGCGTCATGCCCCGCGTGTTGGGCATCTCCACCCATTCTATCGCATCAATATAAATCGATAAGTACCAGTCATCGACAGCATCCGGATCAATACCCGCCAACAAACAAAAGTTACCCGTCACCATAAGTCGCTGAATATGGTGCGCATAGGCCGTTTGCAATGACTGGGTCACCGCTTGAGACACGCACCGCATGTTGGTTTGTCCATCCCAAAAATAACGCGGGAGTGGTCGATCGGCCTCGAGGATATTTTTCTCTGCATAAACAGGCATATTTGCCCAGTACACCCCGCGAATGTATTCTCGCCAGCCCAAGATTTGACGCACAAACCCTTCGATCTGCGCCAAATTGATTGCATCACTTTCTCTGAAATACTCAATCGCTGCAGTGATCACCTGCATGGGATGAAGGAGCTTAGCGTTCAGTGCAAACGATATACGACTGTGGTAGAGGCTCCACTGGTGCTCACTGCGACCGGTCATCGCATCTTGAAACTGACCAAACAGGGGCAAGCAATGACGGCAAAAATGATCCAACAAAGATTTAGCCTGTGAGCGGGTCACAGGCCAGAGTAAATCTGGCGCGGGTTCGCCGATCGTCGCCACATTGTGCCGTTCGATACGAGCCAAAATATCGCGAACATCGTTACTAAATACCAAGGGTGACGGAATGGCCGCTAAATCGCTTTTCTTGAGTTTGTTACGATTCTCTTGATCATAATTCCAGCGCCCACCTTCTGGCGACTCACCATCCATCAGGACACCAAACTGACGACGCATATCACGATAAAAATACTCCATCTTACGATGTTTATTCGCCGTAAACTGGGCCGCTATTTGCTCGTAGGGCAGTAAGAAGTGCTCTGTATCAACACACTGGGTTGTCACTTGTTCGGGGAGGTTTAACGTTGATAGTTGCTGCGAAAGCCGATATTCATCCGGTCGCTGATACGCAAAGGTGTTTATCTGATAGTGTTCACATAAATCGCTGATCAGCGTGGGTAAATCTTGATAGCCTTGGGTGTCATCTAAAGTGAGATAACAGACATGGTGGCCCGCCTGCTCGAGTGCATGAGAAAATGCCGCCATCGCCGCGAAGAACGCGCTTACCTTTTGGGCATGATGTCTGACATAGGTCGCCTCCTGATTTAGCTCTGCAATCAGATAAAGCACAGTATCATCGGTTTGTTTAAACCACGAGTGGCTTGCATTAAGCTGATCGCCCAACACCAAGCGCAAGGTTGAATAGTGCGTGTTCTTCACTAGCACCTCATTGTCATTATAAATGTTGCAAAACCATACGCAGCAAACCACATTTTCGATGATTGCTTTGCCCAATAAGCTTGAATATCTGCCAAAAGACTCTACATTGGAGCGAACATTCGTCAGTAAGCCTCACTATTATGCGCGCTTTTCTTGTCAGGTTTTGCCTATTGATCACACCAATGATAGTTGTCTATCCAACATTGGCAATGAACGAGCCCGCGAGCCAGTTTGTACAAGATCTTCGCTTTCATGGCTACATCGATAATTACGGCAATGTAAAACTACGCTTTGCACCGATTACAGCGCTCCCAGCCGGATTCAAAACCAAAGGGTATCTTGATATCGAAGCCAGTGATATTGTGCGGCTGCCCCGTGGGTTAGATATTGGCGGGTATTTTAACGCCGCGAATACCGGATTGAAGCAGCTACCCAGGATGAAAGTCGGGGGCTATATTAACCTAACCAATACACAAATAACGCGCCTCCCCCCTAATCTGGTTGTGCGAGGCGATTTAAGCCTGGTCAATACACCATTGACCGAGCTACCCCAGCGTCTATTTGTTGAAGGCAATTTATATCTGACTAACTCGCCCATAGACGCCATTCCTGACGATATCTATGTCGGTGGCAATCTATATATTCGAGGCACAAATATTCGAAAAGTCAGCCCCGATCTCCGTATCGAAGGGCAGGTTCTTCCCTCACTTAGCCAATGATCTGCCAACAATTATTGATCGAATCAGCGCTAGACCCGTACGTTATGCTGAGCCTAATTTTTTAAATTACAGTCTAAAATGGTCCGATATGATTACTTTACATCACTTAGAGCAATCGCGATCTCAACGTATCGTTTGGTTATTGGAGTCTTTGGCGATCCCTTATCAATTGGTTCGTCATCAGCGTGATCCAAAAACCAAACTCGCACCGCGTGAGTTAAAACAAATACATAGCCTAGGGAAAGCCCCCGTTATTGAAGATGGGGATATTGTGATTGCCGAATCTGGCGCAATCATTGAATACCTTCTGGATACATACGGCAACGGCAGCTTGGTCCCTGAAACAGCAAAAGCAAAGAGTCTCTACCGATACTGGATGCATTATGCAGAGGGCTCACTGATGCCACCACTCGTGATGTCTTTGATATTTAGCAAAGTACCAGAATCCCCCATGCCATTTTTTATCCGTCCATTAGCTAGGAAGCTCATGGAGGGCGTTCGTCAGCAGTTTTTAGCGCCACAACTGCGCGATCACTTCGCCATGATAGATAATCATTTAGCGCAGCATACGTGGCTCTGTGGCGAGCAAGTCACCGCCGCCGATATCCAAATGAGTTTTCCACTGTTGGCGGCGCGCAAACAGCTTAATACCGAGCATCACGCCAATATTTTTCGCTATCTGGAGCAAATTGAACAGCAACCCGGCTACCAGAATGCGTTGTGCGTGGTCGGCCCTCTAAAAACACTGTAAACGGAGATAGTGTTGATGCTTATATTATGCAGGCAGAGTCGACTCTGCTTGCATGATCCAACGCTGATAGCTTGGCAAATCGGCGAATTGTTGATACCAGCGAGATACATTAGGAGGCAAGGTTAAAGACGCCTCATTGTGCAAGCTATGGATTAAGCTCCCCACCGCAATATCAGCCAGTGTCATGCGGTCTGACGCAAGGTATTTTTGCTCAGCCAGCACGCCATTGATCCGATCCAAATCATAACGACATTGCTCTAGCGCCTTTTCTTTCGACGCCATCACATTTGCATGGCCTGAGGTAGAAGAAAACAGTGCTGATTTGATCACGGGTTGGAACGAAGAAAGACACCAGTCCATCCAACGTTCGTAGGATGAGCGCTGGAACGCGCAGTCGGGATACCACATTTTGTTGCCATAGCAAGCAACCAAATAGCGTAATATGGTATGTGATTCCCATACACTATTCGGCCCATCTTCTAGCACAGGAACTTGTTGCATCGGGCAACGTTCAGCGATGGCTTGTGCGTCGCGATGATTATGATGAATGTCGATTTCTTCTAGCTCAATACTTAAATCGAGTTCTTCTATCAACCACATCACTTTCTGAACATTGATTGACAGCGGATGTCCATACACTTTCATCTTACTCTCCTTGTAATAGACGGAAGCAGTTCCTTGCTTTGATTTGAATCTTTGAGGCTCGCATAATCTTGCTAGCTTAGCAAGTCATCGTATTTCGATGCTAAAAGCATCACAACTTAGCCATCAAAACACAGACAAACCCAAGGATCATGCTGCTTTGATCGCTTAAATCAATGTTTAATGCTACTAGGGCGTGTTGATCTTTCGTGATTGTTTTTTGAACGGCATGATAAGGCGTTATAATCTCTTTCGCCAAAAACAAACTGTAACGCCATACCATGCCGAGACTCATGCTAACTGATAAGCGGTGGCAAAAGCTACTTCAAGTAATGAAGAACACTGGCCGCA
>NZ_AQOD01000089.1 GCF_000513715.1 Salinivibrio socompensis S35 | reverse complement strand
TGTGGCGAACAAGAGGTAACATTGACACGCACTGAGTTTGATTTATTGCATTTTTTAGCCAAAAACGCGGGACGTGTCTTCACTCGCGATGAACTGCTCGATCAAGTGTGGGGCTATAACCATTATCCCACCACGCGTACCGTTGATACCCATATATTACAATTACGCCAGAAGCTACCCTCGGTGAATATCGAGACGTTACGTGGCGTCGGCTATCGTATGAAAGCATGATGAAAAAGCGCGCTATCTTTGGACTATTAGCAACAATGCTGGGTGCTGGTGGCGCGCAGGCAGCTTGGTTTGACGGCAATGACGCGTTAACCAGCGCCCATCAGCGCCTATTAAATGGCCACACTGCGGCAAGTATTGAGGCGATGATTGAAGCATGGCAGCAACCCAATCTCTCTGCCGCTAAACAGGATCATCTCGCTCAACTTCTTGCGCTTGCGATCACGGAAGACTGTGGGCGTAGTTTAAGTCAGAAGACATTACCTGATTGGTTGAGCAATATTTCTGTGCGTCGCGAAACCATCCAAACCACGAGCCGGGTTTATTATCGACTCCAGATCTCAGGTGAATCACCAGCGGGTGTCAATGCACTCACACTAAAACAATGACCGGACCAAACGGTGATGCGTGGTGAGTTCTCTCCGGCGCAGCAACATCGTTGGCGTTTGGTCAAAGATGGGCTTTCCGATCCGATTTCGGAAGGCCTTTATCAACTGACTGTTGAGTCAGTATCGGGGAACACATGGTCGAGTTGGTTGCTTCTGACTCAGCCTCAGCCGCGTCAAACATTGAGCTGGAAAGATACCCGAAGTTGGCATATTGCGCCTTTCGATGATTTTAACTCAACCTGTCAACGACCCTTTCTGAGCCTCAACCTTTATCCGCACAATCAACCGGATGGTGCGCCGATTTGGTCCGCGGAAAAGCACAAACGACTTCCTACCCAGCTGCCAATACTGGATGTGCCTAATGGCCAATATTGGTTTAGTGTCGCCTTGATTGAGCGGCGTTGGCAGGGAGCGCTTTCCATTGAAGAAGTTCAGCGTATCGGGCGAGCGATTGACTTACCGGATCTGGACCCAGAGGTTTTAGATAGACCTGAAGTGTTGGATAGAATGGCGCCGAGTCGCTCTGACAAACAAAGTGATGAATAAATAGATATTTATGTTTTCGTTAAATTGACAAAGTTTACACCTTTTTAGTGAGCACAGTCCAATTTTTCACTTTTACCTCTATGCTTGCTCTTTAAGTATCCAATGAAATACATAGGGGTAACGCAATGACCTTTAAAACAAAAACGCTTGTGGTGGCACTGGCCGCTTGTTCAACCAGTACCCTGGCTGCGACTAATCCAACCGATGCGCGTGCCAATGCCATGGGCGGTGCGGGTGTTGCCTCGGGGGATTATCTTTCCGCCGGCTTCCATAACCCCGCGCTGGCAGCACTTGACCCCGATAGCGCCTTTGGTGTGCTCATCCCGTATATTGGTGCTGAAGCGCGAGATCCCGATGAGCTTATCGACGGGCTGGATGATGTTGCGGATGCATTTGACACTAACAATGCGGGTGAAATCGAGCGATCACTAAAAGCGGTGCAAGGCGATAAAGCCTATGTCAACGCGGGTATTGGTGCTGCAGTGGGCCTCCCTACGAGCTCTATCTCAGCGACATTGTATACCTCCGGATTGATAGAGAGCGCCATATTAACAGATATTGATCCCAATGATTTTGGCCTAACATCCAACCCAAACTCAAATGCAACCATCGTCGCGGCCGGCGTTGGTGAACTAGGCGTGGCGCTGGCCTCGAACCTTGATGTCGCCGGGCAGCGTGTCGCTGTAGGGGTTACGCCAAAACTGCAGCGGATCACCACCTATAACTACGGTATCTCGGTCGATGACTATGATATCGATAATTGGGATGATAGTCGTTACCGCGAAGAGGAAAATGCCTTCAACCTCGACGTGGGCGCGGTGTGGCAGTCGGGCCTTATCGGGTGGGGCTTGCGGGAAAAAACCTGATTAGCCAAGATGTCGATACCGTCACGAGTTCCGTCACTGGCCATCGTTTTACTTACGAGCTTGAGCCGCAATTTACCCTCGGGTCGGCGTTTGTGTCTGATTTTGTCACTGTCGCCGCTGATTTAGACTTGAACAAAAAAAATGGCTTTAAAGGGACCACATCTGTCGATGATGACACCCAGTTTTTCCGGATAGGGGCAGAGTTTGACGCCTTTGGCCATGCGCAACTACGCACCGGTTATCGTGCAGATCTAGAAGATAACGTCGATAATGCCTTTACGCTCGGCCTGGGTTTGTCACCCTTTGGCGTCGCCAATCTCGATATCGCGGCAAGTATTATTGACAGTAACAGCTATGGTGGCTCCGCACAGCTGGCCTTTACGTTTTAAACCAGTTACTGCATGACAAATGATTGGGCAGGCCCTAAAATAGCCTGCCTTTTTTGATCATCACTTACCACTCACTGACCACCAAGAGAGCAACCTTATGTTTGATGGCGTTACGCTAAACCATGAGCAACAACAAGAAGCGGCAGAGCGCATTCATGCACTGATGGCAGAAGGAATGAGCAGCGGTGCAGCGATTATGCAGGTTGCCAATGAAATACGAACGCAAGCGGCCCAAGCCTCTTCGTCTGAAGAGTGAGATACGCTGCAAACACATTGCCTTTTTATTTACAATTCCGACAATTCCTGATTAATTTGAAGTAAGTCAGTAAAGGAGTGTTGGATGGGGAGTCGGCTGGAACAAGCGCGAGAGTGGGCGAGGGTGCGACATGCCTCCAGCGATATGGGGCTCAGCCTTACCGTTGCCACTTAGATCATGTCGAGCGAATTGCGACGCCTTTTGGTGAACAAGCGCGTATTGTGGCGCAACTGCACGATATCTTGGAAGACACTGCCACACGCGTGGATGAGATCGCTGCGCTTTTCGGCCCCACGGTGGCTCGTGCGGTGGTGCTGGTGACGGATCCGCGCCGACCCAATCGCGAGGAGCGAAAACGCGCGTTAAACCAGCGCTTGATTGTGCTTGATATCACAGATGAGGCTGCCTGGCTTGCCTTGGTGGTGAAAACCTGTGATCGCCTTGCAAACGTCATTGCCAGTAGTGAACACAGTCCAATCCGGTTTGAGCAATATCAACGCGAACACGGTGGTTTTCGCGTCGCTGTGTATCGGCCGGTTTGTGTGACAACCTATGGCAAGAGTTAGATGGCTTGATTGATGCCGGCCAACAGGCCGACCGGCATCCTGATCATCAGCTCCACGCGTCGATATCTTAACTGCTGTTTTCGACAACGCGGTCAATGCTTACTCGTTAGTCCTCTAAGTCATAGATAGTCGGGACCGGCTGCCGTTTGTGCTGCGTTGCCTGATACACCTTAATAATCTTCTCTTTTACTGCCTTATCAACAGGCTTACCTTCAAGAAAATCATCAATTTGATCATAGGTCAGTTGCAGTGCGTCTTCGTCAGCTTTTTGTGGTGATAAGTCTTCCAAATCCGCGGTAGGGGTTTTATTGACTAACACGTGAGGCGCTTCTAAGTGGGCGGCAAGTTGACGCACTTGGCGTTTATTCAGACCAAACAAAGGGGCAAGATCGCAGGCGCCATCGCCGAATTTGGTATAAAACCCGGTGATATTTTCTGCCGAGTGATCGGTGCCGACAACCAAACCTTGGGTTAAACCGGCAATTTCATATTGCGCCACCATTCGGGCGCGCGCTTTAACATTGCCTTTGGCAAAATCAATCCGCCCTTCGCTTGCTGGTAATAGGCCGACTTCCGACACCGCATCGAGTACCGATTGATGTGTGCCGTCGACACCAGGTTTCACATTGACGACCACGATTTTACTAGGTTGGATAAATGATAACGCGAGTTGGGCTTCATCCTCGTCTTTTTGCTCACCGTAGGGTAAGCGTACTGCAATAAACTGATACTGCTCGGTGCCCGTACCTTGATTAAGCTCGTCGACGGCTAGTTGTGCCAGTTTGCCACATGTTGAAGAATCGACGCCCCCACTAATGCCTAATACGAGGCTCCGTGTTCCTGAGCGCTGCAGCATGGTTTTGATAAACGCAATACGACGGCGTACTTCGAGCGCTGGATCAATCGTGGGTTGCACGCGCATTTCTTCGCGGATCGGGTGTTCCATGTTGTGTTCCTCTCTTTAACTCTGGCATGCGACTTAAGTGAAGGTTTGGCTGCGTATTATTGTGCATGATCTCTCGCGTGTTGGGTATAGCCAAATCAATCCCTTCGCGTTGCTGGTTACGTGTTAGGTTTTTGATTGGTTTCATGGCATCATTGTGCGCCACATCCACCGCATCCAGAATGGTTCGGCAAAGAGAATACGATGACAGAGCAAATCGCAGTTTTTGGTAGTGCTTTTAATCCGCCGACGCAAGGCCATGCGTCGGTATTGGCGCAACTGAATCACTTTGACCAGGTATTACTGGTTCCCAGCTACAAGCATGCTTGGGGGAAAGCGATGGCGCCTTATGATACCCGCTGTAAGTGGGTGCAGACGTTTATTGAGGATGTCGCGCTCCCGAACCTAAGGCTGTGTCAACGTGAAGCGTCGCTTGGCGCTGAAGGTGATCCTGTCACAACCTTTATGCTGCTGAGTGCGTTACAGCAAGATTACCCAGAAGCCGCGTTAACGTTTGTCGTTGGGCCAGACAACTTGGTCAAGTTTGGTCAATTCGCGAACAGTGACGAGATCCTTGCGCGCTGGTCTGTCTTGGGTATGCCTGAAAAAGTGGTGGTGCGAAGTACCCATATACGTGAACGCCTACAGCAGGGGTTGTCGATCAGTGAGTTAACCACCCCGAACGTCGCAGCACAGCTAACCGATTCGGCGTTCAGGGTTTATTAACACTTGGCGGGTTGGTATTTGCCTTTGGTATCATGCCTCGAAAGCGTCGGTATAACGCGCATACAGTGATTCTGCCTGCGCGTGTGCGATGCCGATATTAGTCGCCGCCTTGGTTAATTTTTGCCCAGATTTAAGGGCTGCACGGAGTTGTCTCACGATAAAATACTCGTGTAAGTCTTCCATGGTCAGTTGCGTGAGTGCTTGTAATTGATAGTGTTGTTCAGCGTTTGCGGGCGGTTGACCTGTTTGCGCTCGTGTCACACAGTCTGCCAAGCTTTGGGTTTGTCGGTCGAGAGTTTGCGATGGCGACATGAGTGAAATCTGATCGAGCACGACAGCTTGAAGCCGGTGTGCTTGCGCTGATGATGACGGCTGATATGCTGATGTACAAAGTGCAGAAAGACTGGCAACAAGTAGGGGCGACACCTCGACATGGCCAACTTGTGTGGGCAGCGTTCGCGTCACACGTGGTGAAACAGCGAGTTGATGGACACGTGTATTAGGTGTGATAGTCAGGGCATGCAAACATTCAAATGGAAGCCAAAACCCTTGACCATTAAGCACAGGGATATCGGTTTTCCCTAAGCGAACAAATACGACGCCGTCTTCAACATACAGCAAATTGGCCGTGTAACGACGCTTACGAGGCGTAAAAGTCAGGGATGAGGATTGGTAACAAGTATGTTCGCTGGTGTACTTCATAATGGCGTCTCAATGTAACAAGGTGGCAATGGTGAGCACTTTTGCTGTTAAGGTCAAGTAAACAGCCCGAAAGGGAACCCTTTTGTTGCGGGAAGGTCTGACCTCCAACCTGTGGAAAATATCGGTGGATTCACTTTGAATCCTTGTTTGGCTGCGTAAAATGGCGCGGTTTTTATTAGCTATTATGGAAGAACGTGCAGACAGTTAACGATCCCTATCAAGAGATTCGTCCCTATTGTGACGAAGAAGTTCCAGGTGCGATTCAGCGTCTTGTTCAAGACGACGAGTTTATCAATGCGATTTTATCTTATCGCTATCCACACGCATCTGGCCCGCTCGGTTGGCTACTCAAGCCTGCGCTAAAACTGTATCTAACAAAAAAATGGAATAACATCAGAACGGTACAGGACGTGCAGCTACATGTTGCCAGTTATATGCGCAAGATGATTAAGACCAGCTGTGACAAGGTCACGGTCTCGGGCGTTGAAAATCTCGATCCAAGCCAAGCGTATCTGTTTGTCTCTAACCATAGAGATATTGCCATGGATCCCGCCTTAGTTAATTGGTGTTTGCATCAGCGCGGATTAGATACGGTAAGAATCGCAATTGGTGATAACTTATTGCGTAAGCCTTGTGCAACGGAGCTGATGAAACTGAATAAAAGTTTTATTGTGAAGCGTTCTGCTAAAGCCCCCCGTGAAATGATGAAATCGTTATCACAATTATCAGCTTACTTACGTCTTTCTCTCGATGAAGGCAGTCTATCTGGATTGCGCAACGAGAAGGACGGGCAAAAACCGGCGAAGACATCACCGATCCTGCGATCTTAAAAATGTTCTACATGGAAGGGCGAAAACGTAAGCAAGATTTTGATACGTACATGAGCGATTTAAACGTAGTACCTGTCGCGATATCGTATCAAAACGATCCTTGCGATCTGGACAAAGCAACGGAATTGGATGCGGTTAAGCGATTAGGGGCTTACGAAAAAAGTGAGTTTGAAGACATTCAGACCATCGTTAAAGGCATCGTCGGCAATAAACGCCATGTTCATGTCGCCTTTGGTAAGCCTGTGACACCGTCACAAGATACGCCTAATTCCATGGCGGCCAAGATTGATAGCCAAATTCATCAGCTGTATCGTTTGTATCCGGCCAATTATATTGCGGCTGGGGTAGAGTATGACAGTGTCACACCAGCCGAACGCCGTCTTTATGAGCAAAAAATCGCCCAAGCGCCTGAATCGGCACGCGAGTATTTGCAACAAATGTACGCCAATCCCGTTCTCAACCAACAGACAGCAGGTTCTGTCCTGTCAAATGAAGACGTCAACGTTGTGGGAGAAAAAAGCGGCGTGTGACCTTGTCACTTTACTGGCGATCCCAAGGCGGTGGATCGCCAATTTCATCACGCATGAAATCGACAAACTCTCTGACCTTAGGCGCAAGATGCTTACGTCGTGGATAAACGATATAAATCGGCAGATCTAGACAAGGCTGCCACTCAGGAAGTATCTCAACCAGCTCGCCAGTTTCTAACTCATCGTTTAATAGATAGGTCGCTAGATACGCGATCCCCAATCCCTCTTTGACCGCTTCGAGCACCGCAGGGGCGTTATTGATCGTGTATTGACCACTGACATGAACCACTTGTTCAGTGCCGGCCTTGGTGAAGGGCCATTGATCATAACGACGCTCACGACTTTGGTAGGTAATACAGTCATGATGACGTAATTCATTCAGTTGTTGCGGCGTACCTTTATTCGTGAGGTAGGTTGGGGCAGCGACCAGTTTAAACTGACAGTCTGCCAGTTTCCTAGCCACCATTCCCTCAGGAGGATGCTCATGAATCGCCACCCAACAGTCATAGCCTTCTTCGACGAGACTAGGGCGATGGTCGAACAGACTAATGTCGAGATTAAGATCAGGGTACAGGTGCCGGAATTTGGCAAAATGGCGCGTCATTATCGTATTACCAAATGACTGTGCGACGCCAATTTTTAGCTTGCCGGTTACCTCATTACGATAACCAGCGACCATGGCTTCGGCTTCATCTAAGGTTGCCATTAACTGGCTACCATAATCCGCGTATCGACTTCCCACTTCGGTTAACGATACGGAGC
The DNA here is from genome assembly GCF_000513715.1 of Salinivibrio socompensis S35. Classification (GTDB taxonomy): domain Bacteria; phylum Pseudomonadota; class Gammaproteobacteria; order Enterobacterales; family Vibrionaceae; genus Salinivibrio; species Salinivibrio socompensis. Next base: position 3,171 of record NZ_AQOD01000089.1, on the reverse strand, counting down.
GGGTGTTACGCTGTACCAGCTGGACACCCAAACGATCCTCAAGATAACGAACCTGTTTACTCACTTGTGATTTGGAAATACCCAGTCTTTCAGCGGCGCGAGTAAAGTGCTGCTCTTGTGCAACGGCAGCCAACACAACAATTTGTTGAAGATGTTCGAGCATAGTCTGTGCTTCCATGTTCTCAGTAGGGTGAGCCTACCACATATTTCCCTGACTCTGGAATTATCTGTGACAACGTCACATTAAATTATCATGGAGACAGAACACATAGCCAGCACGATAGCGGTTGTTTTATTCAATATGCTTCATCTGTGACAAGCCCTACTGCAAATCGCTATCTCTTTGTATGGCCTCATAGAGGCATCCTCTATTGTATTGTCCCGATCATCCAGGTCTCTTATTTTTATATCCTATTGTTTTACAATATCTTACTGCTTATTGTTTCTAGATGGACACACTAAATACGATAAACGTAATCGCTAACTTTCAAAATGGTTGTAAACTTTCACATTGTCTTTCATTTATTCTTTTATCTGCTTATGTATTATTTATATCGATAATTGAAATGGCTTATTTTTATTCATGGCTCACATTGCATAAATTTAAGCGAGGAGGTGATAAATGATTGAATTAATCAAACAGTTTTTCTTGCTAGGGTGCATGTCGTTCGGTGGGCCTGCTGCGCATGTCGGCTATTTTGAGCGTGTGTTCGTTAAAGAGAAGCGGTGGCTGAGTGAGGATACCTTTGCTTCTGGTTTAGCAATCAGCCAGTTTTTACCTGGCCCAGGAAGCAGTCAGCTCGGCATGTATATAGGCTATCAACGCGCGGTDKTGTGGTGGTGCGTTTGGCGCATTTGTGGCGTTTACCTTGCCTTCTTTTATTTTGTTGACGGCAGCGGCGGTACTAAACAGCGGCGCACAAGCTTCAGATTGGATCGCGAGCATCATTAGCGCAGCCAAATTATTGGCGGTCGTGGTAGTGATTGATGCCACTGTATCAATCGGCAGGAAATTTATCGGTTCGTTAGCGACTGGGGCAATGGCGGTTGCAACAACGTTATGGCTACTGCTAACACCATCGGGCGTATTATACCAAGTGCTTCCCATTCTAATTGCAGGCATTGTGGGAGCCATTGGGTTTGCGAAGCCCCAACTAAATCAAACGTCAGTCAACATCGCGTGGCGCCGCAGTGCCGTCATCCTTAGCCTTTTTTTACTCTTACTCACGGTACCTTGGTTGTTCAATCAAACCTTATGGGTGCAGGTGTTTAATCTGTTTTATCAAGCAGGCAGTTTTGTCTTTGGTGGCGGGCATGTGGTCTTACCACTACTTGAGCCGATCGTAGGTGACGTTGTCACTGATTCGGCATTAATTGAAGGCTATGCGGCCGCTCAGTTGGTGCCGGGCCCGATGTTCACCATGGCGAGCTATTTAGGCGCGAGTGTTGAAGGGCTGGCACCCGTGTGGGGCAGTATTATTGCAACGATCGCGATTTTCTTGCCTGGCGCATTGCTGATGTTCGGTGTCTTGCCGATTTGGGAGGCCGTTAAAACCCAGCCTCGTTTGGCCGGTGCGATTAGCCTCATTAACGCAAGTGTGGTGGGGCTTCTTGCCGCAGCGCTTTATCAACCCGTATGGTTTCCGCCTATAAGCAACCCTTAGATTTAGTACCCATAGCGCTTGGCTTAGTGGCATTGGCCAAATGGCGGATATCGGTTTTTTGGCTCTTACTATTCATGATGGTTTATCAGTTTACACTCGATTAAGGCATCAAATAGGGTTTCTTTTTGTCTAGCTCAGTCATAACCTGGGCTTTTTCCTATTCTTAAACGCACTATAACTTTATATATTGATATAAAAAAGCTCATACCTATGGTTCATGTGGTTGAGCTTTTTTATTTCTATAAACGGTTAGCTTTGAAAGTCCCAGGCTGATGAGTGCCGGTTTCAGATGCGCGCTGCGCAAGTTCTATAGCATAAATCACTTTACTTGCAGAAATGGGACAAACAGGTGAGGTTGATTACCTGCTATCGCTTCGGCCAAGCCATCAAATAGATGGTGATATTTACCGTCTTCGAGGGTGAGCGGATCAGCAGTGACACTGTCACCAACCTCGATCAAGCCTTGATAAGCCTGCTCACCAAAGCCTGCGGCGGTCACCATTAAGCCTGCGCGCAATTGTTCTTCCTGAATATCTAATCCTAGCGTACTGAATGTGGCTTTTTCACCTTGAACGACAAAGCGTTCGGTGGTGCCTGAACGGTAAGGGCTCGACGATAAAACCACTTCAGTATCTGGGTAATGTAGCGTTACTTGAAAATAGTCGGTCGTTTCGCTTCCTGGGCGTAGTGCACGACAGGTGCCAGAGATCGCATTTGGTTCGCCCAATAGGTATAGAGCTTGATCAATCAAGTGAGAGCCGAGATCATAGAGTATGCCAGCGCCTTCACCTGGCAGCTCACGCCAACGTTGACGGACTTCTGGGCGATAGCGATTAAAGCTGGAGTGCATAACTTTGATGTCGCCGAGTTCACCTGCGAGGTGTAAACCTTTTAACGTAAGAAAATCACCGTCCCAGCGGCGGTTATGGTAGGGGCACAAGACTAAGCCTTTTTGTTTGGCCAGCTCGGCAAGCTCGAGGCCATCACGGCTATTGGTGACAAAAGGCTTTTCCACTAAGACATGGCAACCAGCTTCTAATGCTTGTTTAACGTGTTGGTAGTGGAGATGGTTGGGCGTGGTGATCACGACTAAGTCGGGCGTCTGTTGCGCTAACAAGGTACTCAGATCATCAAAGCAAGCAGCTTTGGGTAACCGCTGTGCCACCTGATCAGGCTTGCTTGAGACAACCGCGGAAATAGCAAACTCAGAGGTGGCGCTTAGAAAAGGAACATGAAAGGTGTTGGCAGAAAAACCAAAACCGACCAACGCTGTTTTTATCATAAAGCTTACTCGCATTGACGATGTATTATCAGCACTTTATAGGACATCGACATTCCAATCAATCCAAGCTAGGTTTGGCGTGATAACTCATCGCTGTTTAATGAGCCAAGGCATGCAATACGCTGAGAGATCCCCTCATAAATCCGCCAATGCATAGCCCTCTTTTAAGAGCTGCTGGGCTAGAACCACAGCCGCAGCTAAGAAGTGTTGAGTTATAATTTCGTA
>NZ_AQOD01000088.1 GCF_000513715.1 Salinivibrio socompensis S35 | reverse complement strand
CAGTTGATTGTGGCGAGAACGAACAGCTTTCTAGATTACCGAATTTGCTTGGCGACCATAGCGCTTTGGACCCACCTGACTCCATGCCGAACTCAGTAGTGAAACGAAGCAGCGCCGATGGTAGTGTGGGGTCTCCCCATGTGAGAGTAGGACATCGCCAGGCTTTGATTATAAATTGCGCCAATTGCTTGTGATTTTTGATAGCTGCGATGCTCATGTATTGGCATACACTGTGCTCCTCGCTTCAAAACTCCCTGCGCATAGCTCGCAATTTGAGCATCAAAGCAGATTGACGTAAGACTTTGATGAGTATAAATACGAAGCCCTGACCTCACGGTCGGGGCTTTTTTTATGGTTTTAAAACCTGGACGAGAAGTCTATGAAGCCCTGGCCTGACGGTCAGGTTTTTTGTATAGGTGGTTTTCTTAAGTACTTCCTTCAGGTGAAGGTACGTGATTCTGTAAATAAGCAGGATGATAACCCAATAAAAAGCCCCGTTTGTTATACGGGGCTTTGTCCTTGCCATGATAGGTTAATGGTTAGGTTAGTTAATTTGACTGATTCGGCTGACACGCTCACCCGAAACGGTACGTAGCTGAACCTGACCGCTGACGTGAGGGGCATTGGTGGTATCGTAGGCTTGCCAGCTTGCGCCATTGTCGATTGAGTATTGAATCGGTAGTCCTGGGAACGGTGAGTTCGCTTTCAGTTCGCCATTCTCTATCACGCCACCCGGAACCGGTAAGCGAAAGCCAATGCCTTGTTGTTCTAACTGTGGAAACCAGTAGTTAGCTAACTGATTAGAAAACAGATTGTAATCAACTTGGCGTTGGGCTTGATCGGCCTTTTGCCCGGTTTGTGTGCTTGCTTCCCAATCTGCACGGTGCCATGCACGCTCCGCCATGGCAAAGAGTCGAGGAAACGTCATTGACTCAAACTGACCATCTGAGCGAATCGTTTCACTCCAAATCGATGCCTGCAAACCTAATACGTTGTTAGGACGTGTGAGTGTTTTCACTGTCGCAGCCTCGATGACCTCTTGTTTCGTAATCGGCGCTCCATTGCGTTTTGTATCCGCGTTGGCGTAGAGATCATCAGGCATAAAGCTAAATGTTTTACGCGTATCGGTGAAACGCGGCGCCCAATAGTAGCCACGTTCACTGGGATCAGGCTCATAGGGGTGATCAAAATACAGGTGTGTGGCTTGGTTATAGATAACGCCATAGCCATTGTTGGCGAGGTTGTAAGCTCGGTCGGCAACCCCCCATTCCCAGATATTTTGCCACGCGTTGCCATAGACGTGTTCATTGGCAAGTTGTGCACGTGGATAGACCTTATTATTGTGCATTAAGCCATCTTCCCAGCCGCCGAGATCTAACTGATGGCGTTGGGTAATGTGCGAAATGCGCTCAACAAAATACTGGCTGAGATCATCGACACGACTCACGCCTGCATCGTTGTTCGTAATGAAGGACTGACAAACGGGTGAGTCTTTCCATGCGCCTGCGATTTCATCACCGCCAAAGTGGAAGGTATTGAGCGGTTGAATGTCACGGTGCACATCAACCAATGCTGAGACAACAGTATCGACAAAGCGGTAGCTCGATTCCATGCAGACATTCATGGCATTGTCGGTGAACATTTGCACGGAAAGATACTGAGTGTCATCCTCGAAGTCAGTGAGCAAATATTCGGTTGCTTTGGTTTCATCCCCTTGCGCCATGTATTTGTGGTAACGCGCTTCCATTGCTTTGATAGCGGCGTGTGCGTGACCCGGCATATCCACTTCAGGGATCACAGTGATATTGAGTGCATCCGCTTTACGCAAAATAGCTTGATAATCTTCGGTGGTGTAATACCCGTCTGATGCCTCTGTGCCGTCCGGCCCTGCGCCTAAGAAGGGCAACACACAGCGGGTTTCTGATAAATCATGGCAGCGCTTACTACCGACTTCGGCCAGCTCAGGGAGGGCTGGGATCTCAATGCGCCATGCTTCATCATCGCTGAGACGTAAATGGAGTTTGTTGAGCTTTAGTGCGGCCATCTGATCGAGCAATTTAAAGATGGCTTCTTTACTACGGAAGTTGCGTGCCGCATCAACAGACAGGCCTCGATAGGCGAAACGTGGTGCATCGGTTAGTGTGACAGCTTTAATGTCGTCGTCTGACTTAAGTTGTAGCAAGCTTTGCGCGGCGTATAAGGCCCCCGCTTCATCAGAGGCGTCAATCTCAATGCGTTGCTGCTTAGGCTTTACATCTAAACGATAGGCTTCATGCCACTGATCGCTGCCTTTAAGAGTCACTTTCCCCCAGCCAACATGGATCACCTTTTGGTTAGTTGGTGCCCAATCGGTGGCTGAGAGACCAAGCTGATCGGCAAGCCATTGTGCTTGTGCTTGGTAACCATTGTCGTACACCACGATCCATTCGCTATCGAGGGTGATATGGCCACCTTTCTCGACGCGACTGGCTGGCGTTGGCAAAACCTGTCCTTGCGTATCGACCAGTGACAAATCGGCGTTACGCGCATAGCGCTGCTCGGCGGTGAATGGGTCATAGTGATCGGTCAGTGCACCGCCATAACGTTTCCACTGTGCGGGGGAATTAAAGTCGCTGACAAAGGTGAGCTCGTCATCCGGCTTGGTGGGTACCTGACCGTTTTTGTGGTTGCTAGTGCTAGCGATCAAAGCAGTATGAGAGCCGGTTTCATCTTCTGAGGCTAGATACCAGTTGGGCATGATATCGGATTTAGCCACTTGCCAGTCAGAAGCATTAAAGCCAACTACTAGCTGGTCTCCGGGGGCGAGTGGGGTGAATGCGTCGGTTGGTTCGAGTTTAAACAGATCCCCGTTGACGTGCGAGACCTTGAGTTGATCGGTATCGATCGTGTTGATCATGCGGATGTGGCTGAAATAAATCGCCCAGCCAGTTTTAGGTAGTGTCTGAGCACTTTGGTTAGTAAAGGCCACTTTACCGGAGAAAGAGCGCCAGTCATCTTGCTTATTATCAATCACTTGGTATTGGATATCGAGGCCATTACCTAATGCATCGAGTTGTGATGTGGGCATCGCCCAAGCGGAGCTACATAAAGAGGCACTGATCAATAGACCCAGAGCTGTCGATTTTTGCATGCTATCCTCCAAACTTATTTTTTATTGTAAAAATAGTTAATGAGACACTAGATGATAGCGACAAAGAAGCCTAGCAATCTTGTCGATAAAGGTATGTTTATGTCTTAGGGCTCAAGCTTATTAATGTGGCGAGCTTGACTATTACATTGAATTAGAGAGGAAGATCGCAGCGGGAAATCATGTGCCGCTGCGATACAAATTAACGAGGTGGTAGTAGACAGCTTAACGCCAGTTGACTATCGACTAATTTGATACCGACGGCCAGCATCTCGTCACAGGCGGAGGATACGGTTTTAGCATTAATCCCCCGGCAAGCGGCGAGGTTAACGATAACATCGAAGCGACCCCGCTTTTTCAGTTGAATCGCGGTTGTTTTGACACAGTAATCGGTTGCCAGCCCGCCCACTATTACTGTTTCGACATCTTGGCTATGTAGCCATTCTATTAAACCAGTACTGAGCTTTTCTTCAATATCATGGAAGCAGGCGCCATAAGGATGAAGATCTGGTTCAATTCCTTTCCAAACCACATAGTGATAGTCGGTTACTGTTGGCAGCGCGTCGATAGTCTCAAACCCTTTCGTCCCAGGTACCGCGTGTTGCACCCAAGTTAGATCGGCGTTTTTATGTGGTAAAGGCTGGAACATGTCAGCGGGATCATCAACCACCCAAATGGCGTTAGCAGGGTGAGCATCCTTGGTCAGAACACGCACGTCAGCCAACGTTGCCTGCTCATTGAGTGCCGGCCCGAGCGTTTCGCCTTCGGGGACGGGTAACTCGTCAGGACATAACGGCGTAAACGTGCGCTGTGCATCGACATCAATGGCTGCAATTTTGACCTGCCTCATCGCTGCTATCCTCTAGAGTATCTGATTGAGTATATGATCGGCCTTAACCCGCTTTATCCGCTTAAGCAGACGTTTAACTGGCGCGGGATAATCCTCCATTTTTTCTATCTGCTTATAACTACCAACGAGCTGTGTATGAGCCAAGATCGTATCAACCTCTTGCTGCTTCTGCGCCTCTAATTGCTGATGCTTATCATGAATCAAGATGGCGTTTTCTAAGTCTAGCTTCCAGGCGCGCGGATTGAGGTTATTTCCGGTTAAAAGCATGTACTGGCGATCGACCCAAATCCCTTTCAAATGGAAGCTGTTGTCGTCGTGTTTCCAGATATGGATATTTAACTGACGTTTTGCAATCGCCGCTTCGTTGCGACGAGCAAAGTTACGTAAGTTGACTTCATACAAATAAGGCAGGGCTGAAATCGTCTTAAAGGGTGCCTCTGGTGGGGAGTAGAAATCGTTAGCGGTTTTATCACCCACAATAATACTCACGGTCACGCCTCGGCGAAGTGCGCGTCGGACTTCGCGAACGACACTGCGTGGTGGATTAAAATAGGGCGTACAAATCACTAATTCATCATGAGCGCTGGCAATCAGATGACAGATATAGCGATTGAGCTTATTTTTCCGTTTACCTAATCCGACCATCGGGGTAAGCCCTACCTGGTTTTCACCAATGGGCTCACCTTGGTAGCGATAACTGGCCTGCTGTAATTGACCGCGAAATTCACGAATGTTTGGTTTCAGCGCTTTGCTTTTCGGGCGGTCGGGCGAGGTGAGGCAATTGACGGCACTGTCGGCGGTTAACGTGTTAACAATAAACTCGGCCATGGTGTCGGCGAGCGCTTTATTATCGATCACGTGATAACGGTCGTAACGGTATCTGTCGTGTTGAGCCAAATAGACATCATTTAAACTGGCGCCACTGTATATGACGGTGTTATCAAATACGAACCCTTTTAAGTGCAGAACGCCGAAGACTTCACGGTTTCTAACCGGTACACCCAATACCTCTATTTTATGTGGGTAGCGCTCTGCATAAGCCCGATATAGTCCTGCATTACCGTCAGACTGTTCAGCACCAATCAACCCGCGCTGCGCGCGATGCCAGTCGACTAACACTTTGATATCGAGGGCTGGATTGGCTTGCTTCGCGTCGTAAAGCGCATCCAGAATGCTTCGTCCTGCTTCGTCATCTTGTAAGTAAAGGGCAACCAAATAAATACGTGATGTTGCTTTTTTTATTTCGCTAAGGAGCCGTTCTCTAAATGAGACCGCGTCTAATAAGGTTTCGAGATTTTCTGGCTGGTGCGCAATGGTGGGCAAGCGATCAATAAGCTGCCGGTTTGCGTTCGCTGAATCCATTATTACCTCTTTTTGTTCGACGGCCAGAGTCGAGCATTGATGCTAAACCCTGAATGATACCAGACATTGCGTCAAGCCACGGATCATTGCGCAATGGCTTTGTTGTAAATGTCACGCTTTGGGTGAGTATTCCATCGCCACTAAATCTTTGCCACTCTGACAATAACGGTCAAGCCGTGCAGCAAGATCATCGGGCAATACCTGATGGTCTACCGGCGTAAAGCCATGCTGCGCATACAAGGTTGCCAGTGGCCGGAAAGCCAAGCAGAAGCTGGTACGTTGACACAGCGTTTCTTGCACTGCGTTGAGTAAACGGTGACTTAACCCCGTCCCTCGCAGATCAGGATGAAGCAACATGCCTGTGAGTAATTGATAATCGGGACGTTGCTGAAAGCGCACCGCGCCGCATAGCCCGCTAGGGCTATCAATGACCCAAATACATTCATCTTTCTTGGGCTTTCCAGGAGGGTAGTGCGCTTTATAGAACCGCACTACCAGTGGGAATCGTAAGGGATCGAGCGGGTGAATGTGATAATTATCCATAGCCTAATAGATGCGCAACACGAGCAGGACAGGTAGTATACCCATCCATGAGTTTTCTGACAGCGTAATGCAACGATGAAGTGGTTATCTGATGTGTCTTTGACACCCCATCATACGTTTGGTTTGCCCGCGCGTGCCCAAGCGATTGTAGAAGCACACTGTGTGCAAGACTTACAAGCGATTTGGCAAGCGCCGGATTATCACGCCTCACCGAAGTTAGTGGTTGGTGAAGGTAGCAACCTGCTTTTTTGCCAGGACTTCGAGGGGGTGGTGGTTCTTAATCGCCTGATGGGAATCACTGTCGATAACCACGCTGATCATTATCTATTGCATGTCGGGGCCGGTGAGTCTTGGCATGCGTTTGTAGCCTGGAGTATTGATCATGGGATGCCTGGGCTTGAAAACCTAGCATTAATTCCGGGGTGTGTAGGAGCGGCACCGATCCAAAATATTGGTGCCTATGGCGTCGAGTTTTATGAGCGTTGTGCTTATGTCGATATCTATCACCCTGGCACTGGCAATCAACGTCGTCTATCTAGCGATGAATGTCAGTTTGGTTACCGAGATTCGATTTTTAAAACTCCCGTCATGCAAGGATGGGTGATCACTCAGGTTGGCTTTCGCTTAAACAAGGCTTGGAAACCCGTTCTTAAATATGGGGCGTTGGCTGAACTGGATTCCCAACAAGTCACACCCAGAGCCATTTTTGATGCTGTGTGTGCGATTCGGCGCGCCAAGTTACCGGATCCCTCAGTGTGTGGTAATGCAGGAAGCTTTTTTAAAAACCCCGTGATTGAGAGCGAGCAAGCGGCGACGTTAAAGGCCACTTATCCAGAGATCCCTCTTTATCCCGCGTCTTTGGGGAAGAACAAGATCGCCGCGGGATGGCTGATTGAACAGTGTGGCTTAAAAGGAAAACGCCAAGGTGGTGCACGCGTGCATCCCCAGCAAGCGCTTGTCATTACCAATGCTGAGAACGCGACCAGTGATGATGTTTTGCGCTTAGCCAAACAAGTCGTCTCGCACGTCTATACCCGCTTTGGTGTGGCGCTTGAGCACGAGGTGCGCTTGATTGATCAGCAGGGTGAAACCACCTTGGAGGCACAATGAATAGCGCGCATTCGGCACGTCTCGCCTTGATCGCTCGTTTATCTGATGGTGCGTTTCATTCAGGACAAATGCTCGGTGAAGCGCTGAGTATGACGCGAGCGGCGGTCAGTAAACACATCAAGGTGCTCCAGTCGTGGGGGCTTGATATATATCGTGTGCAGGGCAAAGGGTATTGTCTATCGCAACCTATTGAGCTCCTCGATGAAGCGTGGCTAAGTGATCATACCGATATACCCTCTTTGTCTGTGATCCCGGTGATTGACTCGACCAATCAGCAGCTAATGGATAGAGTAGGGCAGCTAAAACCAGGGAGTGTGTGCTTAGCCGAGTATCAGCAACAAGGGCGTGGTCGTCGAGGGCGTGCATGGCAATCACCGTTTGGCAGTAATTTGTACCTTTCCATGTATTGGCGATTAGATGCGGGCCCCGCGGCGGCATGGGCTCAGTCTTGTGGTCGGAGTGGCAATGACAAAAGCGTTACACGATCTCGGTGCGCCAGGCGTGAAAGTCAAATGGCCCAACGATCTCTATTATCGGGATAAAAAGCTAGCGGGCATTTTGGTTGAAATGACAGGACAAACAGGCGATGCGGCGCATATCGTGATTGGGATGGGGCTTAATCTCGGTATGGGAACCCATCTTAATGACACGATTGATCAGCCTTGGGCGAAGCTTGCCGATGCCTGCTCACCGATGCCGTCACGGAATACGTTAGCCGCGAGCTTGATTTGCCGTCTCAAGGCATCACTTATCGCCTACGAACAGCAAGGTATGGCCAGTATCCTGGCTGACTGGCCGCAGTTGGATAATTTTATTGATCGTCCCGTCAAACTGTTAATGGGTGATCGCCAGGTAAAAGGCATTGAGCGGGGTATTGATGAGCATGGTGCGCTGTTGCTAGAGGTTGAGGGGAACATCACGCCTTACTTGGGAGGCGAAATCTCGTTAAGACGCGATGATTAATAGTTGTACCTAATAGGTTATTTACGAACGTAGGCTACTTACGAACGCGAACACGCTGAACGGAATGGTTTGGGCCCTTTTCTAACACTAAACTTGCCCGCTCACGAGTTGGCAAAATGTTTTCTTGTAAATTCTTGCCGTTAATGTCGTTCCAGATGGTGTCCGCTTTCTGTGTCGCTTCCTCGACGGATAAGCGTGTGTAATGATGGAAATAAGCTTGTGGGTCGAGGAATGCCCCGCGCCGAAATTTCATAAAGCGTTCGATGTACCAGTGTTTCAGTAAGTCAGGGGCGGCATCCACATAAATAGAAAAGTCGAGAAAGTCAGAAATAAATACATGGTGTGGATCATGCGGATAATCCATGCCACTTTGCAGCACATTCAGCCCTTCTAAGATTAAAATATCGGGCTTTTCGACTTTTTGCTCCTCTGACGTAATGTCGTAAACCAAGTGGGAATAGACAGGCGCAGAGACACAGTCTTTACCTGATTTGACGTCAGCGACGAATTCAACCAGCTTGCGCATATCATAAGATTGCGGAAAGCCCTTTTTATGCATGATGCCGCGCGCTTCAAGCTCAGCGTTAGGATATAAAAAACCATCAGTCGTGACTAACGCCACTTTAGGGTGATCCGGCCACCGGGTTAAAAGCGCTTTTAGGAGCCTCGCCGTGGTACTTTTCCCAACCGCCACACTGCCTGCAATCCCGATAACGTAAGGCACATGGTTTGACACGGGTTGAGAAAGAAACTCATCAAGCACTTCAGTGCGACTTTTACGCGCCTTAACATACAGGTTGAGTAAGCGCGATAGAGGTAGGTATACATCTCGCACTTCATCCATTGATAGGTGTTCATTCAGGCCGCGCAAGCGGTCAATATCATCTTCGGTAAGCGTCATGGGCACTGCATCCCTCAGTTCAGCCCATTGTTGACGGTCGAACGACAAATAAGGCGTTAGCGTTGCGTTCATGATCCATGTGCCTTAAGCCAATAAAGAGGGTGACGATACCGCAAACAAACGGGAAGGAAAAGCGTTCGCCCATTGTCGTCAATGTGTTAGTTGGTCACTTTCCCAACAATCACGCAAAAAAACACCCAAAAGACGAAAAAATCGCCCATTTTTTTAAAATTCCCTATTGCACCCCTCAAATCCATGACATAGAATGCGCAGCACTTGTCGCCGGCTTAGCTCAGTTGGTAGAGCAACTGACTTGTAATCAGTAGGTCGCCAGTTCGATTCCGGCAGCCGGCACCAAAATTTAGGTGGAATTCCCGAGTGGTCAAAGGGATCAGACTGTAAATCTGACGGCTCAGCCTTCGAAGGTTCGAATCCTTCTTCCACCACCAATTTCAAATTGTTTGAATTAGCTCTACGAGTAACGATTGCGGGCATCGTATAATGCTATTACCTCAGCCTTCCAAGCTGATGATGCGGGTTCGATTCCCGCTGCCCGCTCCACTCTTTTTAGAGTGCTGATATAGCTCAGTCGGTAGAGCGCACCCTTGGTAAGGGTGAGGTCGGCAGTTCAAATCTGCCTATCAGCACCATCCTCTCCAAGGTAACTTCAAGCCGTTTGATATATACTCAACAAACCTAATTGTTGGTTGTGTGGTCGTAATGCCACCGAAATACCGTGCTTAGAGGGACTGTCATGTCTAAAGAAAAATTTGAACGTACGAAAACGCACGTTAACGTTGGTACTATTGGCCACGTTGACCATGGTAAAACTACGCTGACTGCCGCTATCTGTACTGTACTTGCAAAAGTATACGGCGGTGCTGCGCGTGACTTCGCGTCAATCGATAACGCCCCAGAAGAGCGTGATCGTGGTATCACCATCGCAACGTCTCACGTTGAGTACGATACACCAAACCGTCACTACGCACACGTTGACTGCCCAGGACACGCTGACTATGTGAAAAACATGATCACCGGTGCAGCACAAATGGACGGTGGTATCTTGGTTGTT
>NZ_AQOD01000087.1 GCF_000513715.1 Salinivibrio socompensis S35 | reverse complement strand
CGCCCGCGGCACCATTGTTGGCTTAACGCGCGGTGTGAATTCAAACCATATTATTCGAGCGACATTGGAAGGGATTGCTTACCAAACTCGTGACGTATTGGATGCGATGCAAGCCGATTCCGGTATCAAGTTAGCGGCGTTACGTGTCGATGGTGGGGCCGTGGCCAATGACTTCTTGATGCAATTCCAAGCCGATGTGCTCAATACGGAAGTTCACCGTCCCGAAGTGACGGAAGTCACAGCACTGGGTGCGGGTTATCTTGCGGGGATGGCCGTTGGCTTCTGGGGTGGCTTGGATGAGCTAAAAGACAAAGCAAAACTCAATCGTAGCTTTGAGCCTCATCAAGACGAAGAAAAGCGTAACCGTCGTTACCGTGGTTGGAAACGAGCAGTAAAATGTGCGCAAGCATGGGCACAGCTGCATGGTGAGGAAGAAGAGATCTAATTACTTCTAAATTTTTCTTATCTTCAAAAGGCGCGTTTTCGCGCCTTTTTTATGCCCTCCTGCATGGTGACCGATTGCACTCTCGGGGTCATTAGTCGACATTAAACAGCCCGTGCATACGTTAATCGCGGTCTAACAGTTCACAATGCACGCATTTTTATAACACTTATTCTACACTTGTCACACTTGATAATAATTTTTCGAACATTAGTAGTGACCGAAAACGAAAGTTGATATACAGTTATACCTATCAATAAATGTTCGTTCGCTCATATTTGGACAAGGTCGGCTAATAATGACTACGCATAATACTCATCAAGAAGCATTACTCGATATTATCGTCGTGGGAGGCGGTATCAATGGTGCGGGCATCGCCGCAGATGCAGCGGGCCGTGGGCTCAATGTTGGCTTGTACGATGCCAAAGATTTCGCATCGGCCACATCATCAGCGAGCTCCAAACTGATTCATGGCGGGCTTCGCTATTTAGAGCATTATGAATTTCGTCTGGTTTCCGAAGCACTGGCAGAGCGAGAAGTGCTAATTAATAAAGCGCCGCATATTGCCTTTCCTATGCGCTTTCGTTTGCCGCATCGCTCCTATCTGCGTCCTGCGTGGATGATTCGTTGTGGCCTCTTTTTATATGACAATTTAGGTAAGCGTTCGACGTTACCGAGCAGTCACAAAGTGGATCTCAGCAAAACTGGCTACATGAAAAAAGAAATGAAGATCGGTTTTGAATACTCTGATGCGTGGGTTGATGACGCGCGTCTCACACTGCTTAACGCCCAGTTTACCAAAGAGAAAGGCGGCGAAGTCCGTAACTACTGCAAAGTGGTGACAGCAGAGCGTGAGAACAATATCTGGCGCGTCACTTTAGAAGATGCACACACTGGTGAGCGTTTCGAGCGCAAAACCAAAGCCTTGGTGAACGCGACAGGTCCTTGGGTCAAACAGTTTACGACGATAGTCTCCATGAAAAATCGCCCCGAGGGATCAAAATGATCAAAGGCTCTCATATGGTGGTGCCACGTATCCATCAAGATCCACAAGCCTATATTCTGCAGAATAATGATGGTCGTATTGTGTTTGTGATCCCTTACCTAGATAAGTTTTCACTGATCGGCACCACGGATGTTGAACACAAAGCGGACCCGCGTGACGCTAAGATTGACGATGCCGAGGTAGATTATCTTGTTGATGTGGTTAATCAGCACTTTACTCATCAAATCAAGCGCGAGGATGTGGTCTGGAGCTACAGTGGGGTTCGTCCTTTGTGTGATGATGAGTCGGACTCACCGCAGGCAATGACACGTGACTATACCATTGAGTTAGAGCAGCAGGGCAGTCAAGCGCCGCTCGTATCCATCTTCGGTGGTAAGCTCACGACGTATCGCAAACTTGCCGAGTCAGCCATGCGTAAGCTGGAGCCATTCTTCGATAAAATGGGTCAACCATGGACCGCAAATGGAATCTTACCCGGTGGCGACTTTAGTTGTGGCCGAGATGATCTGGCCGCTTCAATCAAGCAACGTTATCCGTGGTTAAGCAACGAGACCGCGCAGCGATTTGTGGATACATACGGTACCTGTACCCATCAACTGATGAAAGGCTGCACCAGCGAAGTAGATATGGGGCGTCAGTTTGCAGACGGTGTTTACCAAGCTGAGCTGAATTATCTCATTCAACACGAGTTTGTGCAGCATGTTGAAGACGCGCTATGGCGCCGCACTAAGCTTGGTCTGTATCTGACTGCTGAGCAATCAGACGCTATCGGGCAATATATTGAACAGCAACGTGTAAGTGTACAGTCACTGCCTTTGAGTGAAGCCAGTTAAAACGTTGCTATCGATGCATTCTCGTCATCAATGAAGTGAAAAGAGCGCCGATTTGGCGCTCTTTTTTTAGACTATTAATGACTATTTTTGGTGCAATACTAACGTCGATTGGCTGATAAGGTACTGCCTAACGAGGCGGTGATCACCATACCGATAGCGAGCCACTGCCGCAGCGCAAGCTGCTCGTCGAGAATCAGTAGCCCTGCCATTGCGGCAACGGCGGGCTCTAAACTCATCATCACACTGAACGTTTGCTTGGGCATGTTTCGCAGCGCGATCATCTCTAACGAGTAGGGAATGGCGCTAGAAATAAGTGCAACCGCAATGCCCAATGGCAGCAGTTGCCACTGGAACATAGCGCCATCGGTAGCAATGTAGCCGGCTGGGACAAGGTAAAGCGCTGCAACCGTCATGCCGATTGCAACGGTGCCGCCCCCTGGCGCTAGATTGCCCGCTTTTTGACCAAATAAAATATAGCCAGCCCAACAGCCACCTGCCGCTAATGCATAGCCAACACCGATAGGATCGAGCGCATTCACCCCTGAGAGATCAGGTAAAAGGGTAATAACACCACCCACCGCAAGTACAATCCACAGGCTGTCCCGCGCGCGCCGTATTGAAAGCAAT
Organism: Salinivibrio socompensis S35; assembly: GCF_000513715.1. Taxonomy (GTDB): domain Bacteria; phylum Pseudomonadota; class Gammaproteobacteria; order Enterobacterales; family Vibrionaceae; genus Salinivibrio; species Salinivibrio socompensis. Next base: position 12,196 of record NZ_AQOD01000087.1, on the reverse strand, counting down.
GCAACCAGTAAAGGACCCGTGAACTCAAGTGCAACGGCGATCCCGAGAGGAATGGTTTCAATCGCTAAATAAAGCAGCAGCATCATGCCACCCAGGCAGCTGCCATAGATGGTAATGGCTCGCCAATGCCTGCCTCGTGGCCATTGACGCCATGGTCGGAATACCAGCCATAGTATCAGTGCAGAAAATCCGACTCGGAGCGCACTTGTTCCGATGGGTCCCACCAGAGGAAACAGCTGCTTGGCAAACGAGGCACCGAATTGAATCGCGCACATGGCGCCAAAAACACTCAATATAGCGGTAAAAAGCGCGCGAGCCTGCATATTTCCTCTCCTTGGTGATGTTAAAGTCTTACCTTAACATAAAGACAAAAAAAAGCCGCTCCGATGAGAGCGGCCGAGAGGCGTTGTAGATTTTCACCCAGAACCAAGCCTATTGGGATATCGATTAATCCTTTTGTTGACGTTGGCGTCGGTACTTTTTCTGCGCCCGACGTTGCTCAATGACTTTTCTCGCTTCACCGCCGACGTGTTGTTCACCCCGTTCACGCGCGAGGCGAACTTGATATTCTCGTTCACGAAACGCGGCTTTTTGCGCGTCGGTGTGTTTATCGATACATTTTGGACAAGAGACGCCTTGTTCATAGTGCTCGCTTTCCATGTCTGCTTGGGTTATCGGCAGGCGACAAGCGTTACACATTGCGTAAGAGCCTTTTTCTAACTCATGATTAACGGCAACACGGCTATCGAAGACATAACACTCACCGTTCCACAAGCTCTCGCTCTCAGGGACCTCTTCAAGATACTTTAGGATCCCGCCCTCTAGGTGGTATACCTCATCGAAGCCTTTTTCTTTCAAAAATGCGGTCGACTTTTCACAGCGGATCCCGCCAGTGCAGAACATCGCCACCTTTTTGTGGGTGCTGGGATCAAGCTGCTGCTCGACATAGTCAGGGAACTCGCGGAAGCTATCCGTATGCGGGTTAACGGCTCGCTCAAAGGTACCGATCTCAATTTCGTAATCGTTGCGTGTATCAATTACCAATACATCCGGATCGCTGATTAATGCGTTCCATTCGGTCGGTTTAACATAGGTTCCGACACTTTGGCGCGGATCAATGCCTTCAACGCCCATGGTGACGATTTCTTTTTTCAGTTTTACCTTAGTACGACTAAACGGCTGGCTGTCTTCAAACGATTCTTTATAGTCAATATCGGCTAAGCGTGGATCGTTTTTAAACCACGCAAATAGCGCGTCCATATTTTCTCGTGTCGCAGCGACTGTGCCATTGATGCCTTCGTGAGCGAGAAGGAGGGTACCGCCTATCTGGTTGGCTTCCATTACCTCAAGCAACGGCGCTTGCAAAGACTGATAGTCTTCAAGGGTGACAAATTTGTACAAAGCACAAATGACATATGTGGACATGTTTTTTCCTCTTGCTGGCTGGAGCGTAAATCCAGTGCATGGGTGATTAGGGGGACAAAGCAGGGCGCGGAGTATATCGAAATGGCGATGCGCTAAACACCGACAGAAAGTATGGTTACTGACTGAAAAACGTACCACGCACGACTTAGTGGTCCTCAACTGTTTCGCTCTCAAATCAAATAAAGCCTGTAACTGCGCCATCAAAGCCAATTTTTATGTGATAAAAGTCATGAATATGCGGCAAAAATATCGCTCGTATATGAGTATCATCGTAGCGTGAATGGGTTTTTAGTCACGCCATGTTTGTTTTTATTTTGTGGTCTAATTATTTGCGGCTGGGCGTGAATCGCTGGCTCGTTGCAGGAGTTCAGTGATGGTTGCACAATCAAAGGAAGGGATTCGCACATGCTTGAAGAATGGATTAATGCTTTCGTTGGCTTTATTTGGGGAAAGCCGATGCTCATTTTACTCGTCGGGGGAGGGATCTTTTTCACCTTATACGGCAAGTTTACGCCATTTCGCTATATGGGGCACAGTTTAAAACTCCTTACAGGTCGAGTTGATGATGGCTCGGGGCATGGTGATTTATCGCACCGAAAGGCCTTGGCGGCTGCCTTGTCGGGGACGCTTGGGCTGGGCAACATTGCTGGCGTTGCTTTGGCGCTCAGTGCGGGTGGCCCAGGTGCTGTGTTTTGGATGTGGTTAACTGCATTATTGGGGGTGTCGACGAAATTCTACACCTGCACACTTGGCGTGATGTATCGCCACAAAGACAGCGAAGGTCGCGTACATGGCGGACCAATGTACACGGTGCGTAATGGCTTGGGCGACAAGTTCAAATGGCTCGCGGTGCTATTTGCTGTTGCGGGATTAATGGGGTTTGTCCCCTCTTTCCAGATTAATCAGCTTGGTGCGGTGGTCCAAACACAACTGTTTCCAGGGGTTGAGTGGCTAGAGAGCACGGCTTTTTCGTGGGGGCTGGGGGTTGTTTTGGCCATTTTTGTCGGGATGGTAATTTGGGGCGGCTTGAAGCGCGTTGCGGATGTTGCGGGTGCACTGGTTCCGCTAATGGCCGGGAGTTATATGGTGATGGCAGTCATTGCCTTGTTGCTTAACGTAGATCGCGTACCGGCTGTTTTCCAATCTATTTTCACCAGTGCCTTTTCGCCTGACGCCATGTTTGGTGGCCTGATCAGTGTGATTATTGTTGGGGTGAGTCGCGGCGCTTTCTCGAATGAAGCAGGGATTGGCACTGAGGTGATGGCTCATAGCGCTGCTAAAACCAATGAACCAGTGCGCGAAGGCTTAGTGGCGAGTCTAGGGCCAATTATCGATACCTTAATTGTATGCAGTTGTACCGCATTGGTTATCTTGGTTACAGGGGTACTCGATCAGGCTGACGGCATGCAAGGTGTCAGTTTGACCATGGCTGCTTTTAAGGCTGCTTTCGGTGCGCCCGGTGCATGGTTACTAGCGGCACAAGTTTTGGTGCTATCCTTTACCACCGTATTTACCTTCTGGTATTACGGTTATAAGTGCTTTGTTTACCTCTTCGGAGAAACGGCGGGACAGTATTACAAGTACTTATATCTTTCATTGGTCGTGCTGGGTGCGGTTGTATCACTGGATGTGGTTTTCCTCTTCTTGATAGGTGCTTATGGCCTAATGGCGGTCCCCACGATGATCTCTGGACTGTTATTAGCACCAAAAGTCAACCAAGCAGCGAAAGCCTATTTTTCAAGCCAGGCCTATAAACGTTCGGACCAAGTTCAGTCTCGCGTCACCCATCACTAACTCGCGCTGTTTTGCAGTACTCAGTTTTTATTATTATCTACAATCAAAAGGCTGCCTGTTACCGGCAGCCTTTCTTTTTTCATTATGGAAAGCTTCTTATCATAGAAGACTTTTTTGTCATGAAACGCAGTGAGTTGTGTATATGTTAGTCATCCAACGGTGCACCAAACACATACTTATCGACGAGGCCAACCATGCGCCCAATCTCAGGTTTGGTAATAGTATCGTTTGCACCGAGTTGTAAGGCCTTCACGCGGTTAGCCTCACTCATAATGGAGGAGAACATAATAATCGGCATGGTTTTGTAAGCATCTGTTTCACGTAGACGCTTGACCAGGTGCATGCCGTCCATCCGGGGCATCTCAACATCTGAGACAATGGCATCGACAAATTCAGTGATGGCGACGCCTTCTTCTTTTGATATTCGTTCAAACTCGGTCAGCTTTTCGAACGCTTCGCCACCATCTTTGGCGGAGATAATATTAAAGCCGGCTGAGCGGAGTGTGTTTTCGATCAAGCTACGAATAAAGGCGGAGTCGTCGACGACCAATGCAGTTTTAGCTTCGCGCTTTTTGGCGCTGGATTCGGATATATTGACGCTTCTATCCTGAGTGACATCGTATTTTTCCATGCTCAATTCAGGGTTGATATCCGCGATGATCTTTTCGAAGTCCAAGATCATGATTAGATTTTTGTCTTTACGCACGACCGCTACCACACAATCTTGCTCGCCCGCTTCCAAAAACTGGCTAGGAGATTCAACGGCTTCCCATGAAATACGATGAATGCGACTGATACTGTCGATCAAAAAACCATTGGTCATGTTGTTGAAATCGGTGACGATGACAAACTTGTTGTCTTTTTCAGGCCGTGTTGGCACGCCTAACCAGCCAGCGAGATCAATTAATGGGGTCAGTTTGTCGCGCGATGAGAACACACCAATCATGTGTGATTGCGCATTGGGGTAATCCGTTGTTTCAGGGACTTGAATGACCTCACGAACCTTGGCCACATTGATACCGTAGTAGCAGGTTTTGGTGCTACCGTCAGGAAGTTGCTTTATCAAGTGGAACTCAATGATTTCGAGCTCATTCGTACCACTTTCCGTTAGTATTTCGTTTTTTGATGGCTCGTGATTCATGCCTACCACATTTCCTTTCGATAACAGCGAATAACGCTGAGGTGAACTAACATGTGGTCAGTATAAGCCTGAGATCGTTAAAGCGACAATATTTGCGCATCAATCAAACGATGATCTGTGGCCTATCGCGCTAATTGATGCATAAAACTCGTCATCCAATCACAGGATCTTAACATGGGAGAAGCCAGCCTAACGCAGACTTCACCCATGAGTCGATGAGAGGCTAAGGCAGCGCTACGTCCAAATGATAATTACCAACCATTTTCCCTTGCTTGTTTAAAAAGCGCATATAAGAGAACGGCTCAAGATCAATGGTGGTTGGCATGCCACGCACCACTTCATTCATGACCTTACCTGTGATGGCTGAGGTCAACATACCGGTACGAAAGTGACCACATGCATTAAGATAACCGTCAATGTCCGGTACTGCACCGAGGATCGGCAGTTCATCAGGCGAACCTGGACGTAACCCTGCCCAGCAGCGCTTGATGTTCATCTTTTTCAGCTCAGGGATAGACTTCATTGCCCCTTGCGCGAGTTGTTTGATGTATTTCATCTCTGTGGTGGTATCGAAGCCACGCTCTTCGGTGGTCGAGCCAATCAGTACTTCGCCGTTGTCTTTTTGGGCGATGTAGCAATCACTGGTGGTTAAACATCCATTCAGAAGCTTAGGCAACTTTTCAGAGACGATCACTTGGCCTTTGACGGGGAACACAGGCATTGGCATCCCGGTTGCCCATAAACTCAGTTTTTCAGCCCATGCACCGCCGGCATTGATCATGGTGCCACAACCCAGTTTGCCGTTTTCTGTTTCGACCGCGACGACTCGGTTACCTTGTCTGACAATACCAGTCACCTTGGTATTGAGGTATAGCTCAACCCCATTTTGCCGCGCCGCTTCTAAATAGGCTTCGTTTAAGCGATAAGGGTTGATTTGATGATCCCCTTCAAACTCCATCGCGCCAATCGCATCGCGTGAAACATTGGGTTCCTGCGAGTGAAGAGCTTCTTGAGACACCCAGCGGACATGCGCTTGGCGATCTGGGATAGCGGCCGCAATGTGCTCTGCATAGAGTTTGTCGTATTTATCGAACATGACAAATTTCAGACCGGTACGCTCGAATTTAAAGTCAACGCCGTGATGGGTCATCAGATCATCATACAGCGCTGGATAAAGCTGATTCGACAGCATTGCCATATCAAAAAATGGCTTAGGCATAATGTGCGGTTTTATTTCTGACGACCGATCTTCGCCGCTTTCTTGCATCTGTTTGGAGAGGGTCTTAAACAAAATGACTCCACAGCCAAGGCCGGTTGATTCACCCATTGCCCACAGGCCACCCGCTGAGGCGCGAGATGCATTCCCCGGATATTTATAATCTACTACGGCGATCGATAAGTCGCGCTCGCGGCTTAAATGATAAGCCACCGAGGCGCCGATCACGCCGCCGCCACAAATTACGATGTCATACTGTTTCATGCGTCATCCTCCAACGCAGCAAAAGGAATAGGATCGAGTGGGAATCGAGGGCGAATCAAAGGCTGAGGAGAGGTGGTGCTTTGATTGAGCCGATCGTAGCAATAGTGGGCACAGGTTTTGCCTTGGCAATCACCCATGGTGACGCGGGTACGCATTTTAAGCGTGATGACATCCTTCACACCTTGGTTAATAGCGTTATCAATGTCTGCTTTTTTTACTTGTTCACAGCGACAGATCACCGTGTCTTTTTCTGGCAAACTCAGCAGGCCTGGGCGACGATAACCTGCGGTATCAAAGCTTTAACGAAAACGATAGCTCTTATCGAGCTGATGACGTAAGGCCTTAAATTCATTCTCAAGGTTAGGCATCAATATATTGCGTGCGTTGAGCGCTGCGTATGCCGCAATCTTTCCTTCCAGCATGGCTGCTTCAGCGCCGGCAAACTTCACGGTATCGCCTGCGCAGTAGACATTGTCGATACTGGCACGTTGCCACTCATCCACGACCGGGATCGCACCACTCATGTGATCGTATTGCATTTCTAGCCCCATCAATTGCGCCAGCTGAGAGCGTGCAGCAAAGCCGTAGCCGATACCCAGCACATCAGCATTGATGGTTTCCGCACGGCTGACATCTGGGTGCCAGTCTTTACTGTACGGCGCGACGGTGACTTGCTCGACTTGGGGCCCGCCAATGGCCTTGACCACGCCCCAACCGTAGTGCATGGGAATATGATGTCGTTTGAGATACATCATCATCGATAGACCATCCAACGCGAGTTGTGGGCGGTTGAGCAATGCGAGGGTTTCACGTGCTAAATCTTTGAACGGCGCGGCCTCGTAAATACCCGTAATATCACATCCAGCCTTATGAAGCTGGCAGGCGACCAGGACAAGCAAAGGGCCGGTGCCGGTGATCACACAGCGATTGCCGGGGCGGACCAAACCGCTTTTGATTTGTAGCTGGATACCACCAAGAAGCATCACCCCTGGCATATCCCAACCTGGGAACGGAATACTACGCTCTTGGCAACCTGTTGCGAGGATCAACTGCTCATAGTCAATCGTCGACAGCGTCTCTTGGTGTGCCGTTAGTAGGTGTTGGTCAGCCATCGGCCCAGTACGCGTGTTAGGCTACGCAAGTCAATCAAGTCTTGATGTTCGCGATATTGCTCGCGCAGCGATTGTGAAGTTGCCTTCCATTTATCATCCAAGTGAGGCAGGGCGTCGGTATCACGCCATGGACCACGATAAACCACGCCGCCTGGCTTAGGCGCTTCATCAAGGATAATGCTGGGTACTTTCTGCTTGGCAAGCGTGACTGCAGCAGAGAGACCGGCAGGCCCAGCGCCGACAATAACAACAGGCTTAGACATGGGGTTCTCCTTGCTCGATGGTGTTGCTTTCGAGATCCGTGTTTTCAACCTCTTTGTTTTGAAATACTTTTTTTTCAAATGCTTGGCTTTCAACCACTATGTTTGCTTCAGTGCGGACATCCATATCGGGTTGTACCGCTACTTGGCAGGCACGTTGTTTGTGGCGGCCGTTAATTTCCAGCGTACAACAATGGCACACGCCCATGCCGCAATATGCACCGGCTAAGCGGCCATAGTCATTTTTAGATACAGCGCGAATATTGCTAGCGAGTAACGTACTCAGCACGCTTTCTCCTGCGATGGCAGGAACCGTCTCGCCATTAACAAGGATCGAGAACGTTTGGCCAACGGCATCGGTAATGTCTTGGGATCGTTTCATCGTTTTAGTTTGCTCTTTCGTTGGTTATCAGGACAATGATGACACCCACTTTGTTTGTTTGAGTGATCAGGTCTTGTTGTCTTATTTATTAGGCTGGACGTATGCTATATCTTAATCGTGAACTTAGTGTTACTTTTTGTTTCGTTTTTGTTATCCCTCACAAAAGTTGAGGAAAATAAAATGATTGTGAGCTTTATCACGCCGTTGCTTTGTTTGATTGAGTGAGGATAAATGAGCAGTGGGAATCGCCGATATCATGCGCGATTGCATGAAACGTCTCGCTGTGCCAACAATGGATGATTAGAGTAAACGACGACGATAATCAGGAGGCGCGAATGACTGAAACGAGTTCTGAGTGGTTGGAAGACGTGAGAGCGATGCGCGAGGTGTTTGATCAACAAAAAGCACTCGTTTCTCAGTTTCCGTTTCCTGACTATATGCATCGTATTGATGGGCTTAAGCAGCTGAGGCAAGCAATAAAAGATCGTCATGAAGTACTGCAACAAGCCCTTAGTGAGGATTACGGCCACCGTGCTTTTGGTGACACCGAAATCGCTGATATTCTGCCACTGATACACCAGATTGATTACACCCGCCGCCGATTAAAACGATGGATGAAGCCGCAAAAACGGCGCCCAGGTATTACCTTGCTGGGCACCAAATTGGCGGTGCACCAACAGCCTAAAGGGGTGGTTGGAATTGTCGTGCCGTGGAACTTTCCAATTATGCTGGCAGTTAGTCCATTGATTTGCGCGTTGGCGGCCGGCAATCGGGTGATGCTTAAACTGTCAGAATTTACCCCCAAAACGAATCAGGTGCTACGCGAGCTCATCGCTGATGTATTTAGCCCTCACGAAGTCGCTGTCATTGAAGGAGAAGTGGAAGTGTCGCGCCGCTTTACCGAATTGGAGTTCGATCATCTGTTTTTACCGGTTCGACCCACGTTGGACGGCAAGTGATGTTCGCGGCGGCTGATAACCTGACGCCTGTTACTCTCGAATTGGGGGGGAAATCGCCGGTGATCATCGATGATCAGATTGATATGGACGTTGCCGTCTCGCGGCTCATTTACGGAAAATGTTTAAACGCCGGACAGATATGTGTCGCACCCGACTATGTTCTGTGTCCTGAACATCGGCAAGAGGCGTTTATTCACGCGTACCAGCGGGCTTTCCGTGCTATGTATCCTGACTTTGAAGCCAACCAAGACTACAGCCAGATCATTAACCAGACTCAAGCCACTCGCCTTGAAGCGACGCTACAAGATGCGCTAGAAAAAGGGGCGAGGCGTTGGTGTGCGCTTGACCAAGAAGCCATGCCGACCGCAGAAAAACGACGTTGGCCAACTCAGTTGCTGACTCATGTCACTGACGACATGAGGGTGATGCAAGAAGAGATTTTTGGCCCGCTTTTGCCCATTGTCACTTATCAAAATTTCACCGAGGCATTGGCCTATATTCAGGCACGTCCACGACCGCTCGCTTTGTATTTGATGAGCAATGACACGGAGAAACGCACGCAGGTGACAACACAGCTTCACGCCGGTGGCATGGGCATTAATGAAACCGTATTCCATGTAGCGGCAGAAGATGCACCTTCGGCGGCATTGGCGACTCTGGCATGGGGCATTATCACGGCGTTGAAGCTTTTATACCTTTAGCCATAGTAAAACTGTACTCACTCGCGACAAGTGGGATACCAGCTTTTTGGTCAAACCCCCTTACAACCGCTGGTACAAACGCCTAATGCGCTGGTGGTTGCTCAGATAACAGTATATTGACTGTGCGATATTGTTTTTTAATCAGTATATAACCCGATCAAACCACTAAACTTTTTGCGGAAATTGATCTATATCTTTGGTTGTTACATAACTGTTAAAAAATGTAGGGCAATGCAAGGAGCGACATAATGGCGTTTTCAGTACAACCCGATTCTATGCTGCCAGATATTGGCGAACATGAGCGTGCGATGGTTGAGCAAGAGGTCAAGCTCGCAGTCACAGATGCAAACGGAAAATCGTTAGGTTACTTGGCCATGGTGCCGGATGCGCAACGATTTATCTCGTTAACTCAGGACAGTACAGAGGCGCTGAGTTTTATTAAGACTCCCTGTAGCGTCAATGCGGGCTATTATCAGTGGTCTTTTTTTTATGACGACGTCGAGTATGGTCTCGATTGTTTGATTGAACCCGACAGAAACAAGTGCCGGCTTTATGCCAACGATCACGCTGCCGCCGCACCCTCATGGAAGCTCGCTTATGAAGCGGAGCTTGGTCCTTTGATGACAGCTGCCCCCATCTCTGCGATTGGGCCGGGTACGCGTATCGCTGTTACGCCCGAAGATGCCGAGGTATCTAGTGTGTTAGTGGGGGCGCTTGATGGTGGTGTGTTAATCCATGAAGAGCCGACCTAACGGAAAAAGCAGCATGAGCAGCTAATGAGCCAGCGTGAGACCGCTGGCTTTTTTCTGTCTATAGGGATCACCATTAGGCTGTGAGGTCAAATGGATTTTTCATATAGAGTGCGGAGAATGTCTAAAATAAAGGACTAAATGTGCCTAGTGAAAAAGTGTTATACCGTAATGTACTTGATAAATTAACATATTGTAAACAATTAGTTAAAAGTTAACAGATGATAAAATGGTTAATAATGCTAATGGATTTCCTTAATAAAGTGGTTTTCACTACGGAAAAAACAGCCTCAGTTGTATAGATTTAAAGCGTGCTTGTTGTTTTTTGTAGGCAATTATTACTGATACATTTAACCATTGTAAGGAATACAATATGTTAAAGCATGTTCTTAGCTGTTGCGTCGCGTCGGCGCTGATGGCGGTATCATCCGCGGCTCTATCTGAACAAAATGACGGTAAACAAGGTATCTCTCAGCAGCAAACGCTAGCGCCATTAGTGGTTGCATCGGAAGAGCAGGGGATTGAGGATCAATATATCGTGGTACTCAAGCAGCCACTGACACTGAGTGATGACCCGCAAGCGTTGAAAAGCTTTACTCGACAAGCAGTGTCCAGCATGGTCAACCAACATGCGGTCAAAGTAGAAAAAGTGTTTGATCGCTCACTGAGTGGGTTTGTAGCCAAGCTCTCACCGGTACAACTGCGCACATTGCGTATGGACTCGCAAGTTGAATTTATCGAACAAGATAAAACCATTGAACTGGATCCGGTGATCACCCCAGATATCAACCAGAACAACCCAGTATGGGGGCTGGATCGTATTGATCAACGCAATCTCCCTCTAGATAACAACTACAGCACTAACTTTGATGGCTCCGGTGTCACTGCGTATGTCATTGATACGGGTGTGACAACGTCACATGTTGAGTTTGGTGGTCGTGCACGCTCTGGCTACGACTTCGTTGATAACGACAATGATGCGTCAGACTGTAATGGCCACGGCACGCATGTGGCGGGCACCATTGGCGGTAGTCAATACGGGGTCGCTAAAAATGTTGATATTGTCGGGGTGAGAGTGCTCAGCTGTAGCGGATCGGGTTCAACATCCGGCGTTATTGGCGGTGTCGATTGGGTAGCAGCTAATGCCAATGGTCCCTCTGTGGCAAACATGAGCCTAGGTGGCGGTGTGTCAACGGCGCTCGATCGTGCGGTCGCGAGTGCAGTGCAATCTGGCGTAAGTTTTATGCTGGCGGCGGGTAACTCGAATGCAGATGCCTGTAATAGCTCACCGGCCCGCGAGCCTAGTGGGGTAACGGTTGGCTCTACCACGAGCAGCGATAACCGCTCTAACTTCTCAAATTGGGGAAGCTGCTTGGATGTGTTTGCTCCAGGATCGAACATTAAGTCCGCCTGGTATGATGGCAGTTACCGCACCATTAGTGGTACGTCGATGGCGACACCTCATGTTGCAGGCGTGGCAGCGCTGTATTTGCAAGAAAATAGCAGTCTTTCGCCCGCACAAGTAGCGAATTTAATTAGCAATCGCGCGAGTGCAGATAAAATCAGCGATCCTCGTGGCTCCGTCAACAAACTGTTGTATAGCCAAGCTGATAGTAGCTGTGAGCCGGATTGTGGTCCTACACCAGATCCAAAAAACGAGCTTAAGAATGGGCAACCGATAACCGGTATATCGGGTAATCAAGGTGGTCAGCGTTTCTTCTATGTAGATATGGCAGCTGGCCAGCGCCTTACTGTGAACATTAATGGTGGCTCGGGTGATGCCGACTTGTATGTGCGCTATGGTGCAAAACCCACCTTAAGTAACTGGGATTGCCGTCCTTACAATTACGGTAATAGTGAAGTGTGTACTGTACAGAATACTCAAAACGGTCGCTATCATGTGATGTTAAACGGCTACTCTGCCTTTAGTGGTGTTAGCGTGACTGCCCGTTACTAGGTTGTTTGTTAGCGACGAATAGTATTCGCCGCGCGACAAGTGATCAATGGTAGGGTACAGAGTTAAAAGCGCGGCGATGATCCGCGCTTTTTCTATTTGTAGTGGCGTATCTGTTTCGCTAAACAGTCATCTAGCGCGAGATGTAACATATGAGTGATTTATCACCGAAAAGTGAGATGTAAACAGTTACACCTTGTCAACATCTAGCAAACGAAAATGTGGTTGTTGCATTATTT
>NZ_AQOD01000086.1 GCF_000513715.1 Salinivibrio socompensis S35 | reverse complement strand
TCCTGATCTTCAGCCGGTCCTACGTATCGKSRTSAMGTYMRRRKGATCGCGCGCAGACGCGACTATTTTCAACTTTAGATCACTGATAAGAGATTTTGCCTGCCAATCTTTCCCTTAGCTATCATACTTTGACTGTCACGTCACGATTCACCTTATTAATCGGTATCGCTGTGATGTTTCATGCCAGCCATGACCGTTTTCACCGGGATCTGCTTGGTGAGCGTGTGGCCATCAGCAGTGGTCAGTGTCAGTGAAATGTGTTCGCCGACCTCTAATGGCTTTACCAAGTCAAACAGCATCACATGTAAGCCGCCCGGTTTTAACGTGACTTGCTCGCCTTTCGGCACGAGGATTTGCCCGATCTGGCGCATTTCCATCATACCATCCACCATGGTGTGTTTATGCAGTTCAACCCGTTTGGCGGCCGGAGTATTGGCGCTCACCACGCGTTTTGCGACTTCGCTTTGGTTATCTAACACCATAAAAGCGGCGCTGTTGGGCGCGCCGGGCGCACTGGCGCGGGCATAGGCATCATGAAGAAAAAACTCACCGTGCAGCATGTGCAAGGGAAGCAAACATAAAGGCAATGGCGGCAATAAACGGCTTGAGAGGTTTCATTGGGGTTCCTTGTTGTTATCAGTCACGCGTTGAATGGCTGCGACCAGCATGTCTGGGTTTAAGGTGTGAGGGACTTTCTCTAAAAGCTCACCGTTTGGCGAGAGAAAATAGAAAAAAGAGCTATGATCAACGGCATAATCCATGGCCGAGTCTTCCAGCTCGGTAATGCGGTACAACACACCATAGCGCTTTGCAAGTTGATCAATTTGCGCTTTGGAGCCGCTGACGCCTGTGATTAGAGGATGAAAAAAATGTGCATACTCGGCGGCTTTTTCGCTGGTATCACGCTTTGGATCCAAGTGATAAACACAGGCGATACCGCCTTTTGCGTCGACTCTGGCAGCGACTTTAACGCCGCCGACAGCACCGCAAGAGACGTAGGACAAACATCGGGACAATGGTATAGCCGAAGTAAACAATTCGTGGCCGCGGGTCATCAATATTATACAGGTCGAAAGGCTGCCCATCTGACTGTAGCGCACCAGCTTGCGCTTGTTGTTGAGTTTGTTGATAGTTGTCATAGAGGGCGCGTGCACCTAAGCCAAAACAAACGGCAATAATGGCGACTAGCCAAGCTTTCTTACTCATCGTCGCTCCATTCGTATTTTTATGGGGAAATGGTTTTTTGCTTCGTTACCAAGTGTAATCGAGCCTGCCCATGTCATGCTATCTTCTGTGCAAACGGGCAACATTAATTCCCCTTGATAGGTTTGCTCACCGGTTTGTTTGAGCGCCAGCCGATACTCACCCATATTCATTTCGACACCCTTAAGTTTTATCAATAAGAAGTCCGTTGCAAGCGGCTTCGGCGTGATCACTGTCAGTGTATTGGCATGTAAGGGCTGTACGAGTGGGTCAGCCAAAGTCGCCTGATAGCCCTGGTATTGGCATGTCTGCTGATTGAGCGAACAGTGATTTTCTATCGCAACGGTCGAGGTCGATGAGGGGGCGGAGACGCTAGCGAGCCAAGAGGGAACAAAAAAGGCGACCACCACCAGCATAAAGAGGCTGACGGTGATGATGATTGAACGGCTTACGTGGGGCCGTGAGGATGAAACATTCATGATTTAGTCCTGCTTAGGCGAGAATCGCTCCAGCAGCAATACCAGCACAAAGCCGCCTAACATGGCAACGATGGCCAAGCCAACTTGTGCCGAGTGTCCCACGATTGCCTCGTACGTGCCCGGAAGGAGGTTATCTTGCATTAACGGCACCTGCTCACCGGATGAATTCGTCCGCCAAGTAAGGGTATGTTTCCAAGGCCAAATTTTACCCAATGTGCCTAACATTAAACCGGTAAGGAAGGCGAGTGTCACTGCATAAAAACGATCTAATAGCCAAGACAGTAAATGAGAAAAACTCAACAAACCGACCATGGCGCCCAAGGCGAGTAAGCCGAGCATGTCCCATTGGCCTTGATGCACGGCATCTAAAATCGGACTATACATACCGAGCAGTAACAGAATAAAACTGCCCGAGATCCCCGGTAAAATCATGGCACAAATGGCAATGGCACCGGACAAAAAGACGGTGAGAGGACTGGCAGTTAATTGCAACGGATTCGCGATGGTGATCCAATAGGCAAAGCCAATACCGATCAGCGCGGCGAGTACCGTTCTTAGGGTTATTTTAGGGGCGGGGAGTTGTTTGGCGATATGCAATGCTGACGCAATAATAAGACCAAAGAAAAACGACCACAGGGGAATAGGATGGTTTGTCAGCATCCAGCTAATGCCTTTGGCTAGCCCTGCAATGCTACTTAAGATTCCGGCCATTAATACGCACAAAAAAGTGCCGTTGATGTGTTGCCATACGGCCTTAATGCCTTGCTTGCGCCATAGAGTAAATAGACTGGGCGTGATTCGCCGAATACTTTCCAACAGCTGTGTGTAAATGCCAGTAATAAACGCGATGGTGCCGCCAGATACGCCAGGAACGACGTCAGCGGCACCCATTGCTATCCCTTTCAGATAGGTTGAGACCAGGTTCTTGATCATAATGCCATTCATCGATAAAAAGCTAAGGGCTGCATTATACCGAGATGAATCGCTAGTGATAGATCTGGTTACGTGAGGACGACTAGTCGTCTTCGCCATTTAAATTTTGAAGGGCATCAGCCAGTGCTCTCACGCGTTCATTCGTTTGATCGACAAGACGGCGAATTTCGGCTGCAGACTCTCCTGAACGTTGTGCCAACTGCCGTACCTCATCGGCAACAACAGCAAACCCTCGACCTGATTCACCGGCACGGGCTGCTTCAATCGCCGCATTAAGCGCGAGTAAGTTTGTCTGTTCGGCGATGCCGTTAATCACACCAATGATCTGTTGTATCTCGCTGCTAGATGCTTCGACTTTTGTCATTTCCTTCTCCGTTACATCAACAGCTTGGGCTCTATTGGTCACATCAATACCGTAGGAGACGAGGTATACAGGGTTTCCTTCGGAGTCAAATATGGGAGCGACGACAGTATCGAAACGACGCTCACTTCCATCGGCAGCAGTAAACGGCAGTACTTGTTTTATTTGTTTTCCTGAGAGCACGTCGTTAAATGTCGACTCTCCAAGCTTGCGCTTAAGATTGTTACTTAGAATTTCCGAGTTTGATGCTTTTTCTGCGCGCAAATGGGCAAGCATATACGAGTTAAATGAATCAGGCTTACCGTCAAGACGCCATTGCATAATGCCATTGCTGACACTGATCGCATCAAAGCGGCGTTCCGCCTCAAGTGAACGTTGTTTCGACTCGGTGATATCAGCTTGAATGGAAATAAAGCTAGATAAATGCCCGTTGTCATCAAAAATCGGATTGATAGAAACAGAAATCCAATAGGCATCGCCGTGCTTATTATAGTTAAGGAGCTCGTCGTAAAAAGGTTCGCGATTTCTTAGTTTTTGGGAGATTTTCGCGACTGTTTCTGTGTTCGTGCCTGGCCCTTGTAGTATGGTTCCTGGCTTTTTGCCGCGCATGTCCGCCATGGTATAACCGGTGAGCTTTTCAAACCCTTGGTTAACGTAACGTGTATAACCGTCAGCATCGGTGATGATGACTGAATTATCTGTCTCATCCGCCACCATCGACAGCATCTTGAACTCTTCTCGCGCTCAACGTCCTCTGTGACGTCTTTGATAAAAGCGGTGTACTGGATCTCGTCGTCGAGTTCTATTTTAGATATAGAGAAACTTCCCCAACGATTTTCGCCATTTTTACGAACAAAGGGGACTTCTCGGGTGGAGCCCACAATTTTATTGATGCCCGTTCTTCGGTTTCGGTTGACTAACTCATCATGCTCATGACGGTGTTGTTCAGGCACCAACATTTTAACGTTATGTCCCAGCATTTCGTCCCGAGAATACCCCCACATATGCTCAGCAGATTTATTTGCAAAGGTGATACAGTTACTGCCATCAATGGTAACGACAGCGTCCAGCGCTTGTTCAAGGGTTTGGTTAACAATTTCTTGAGCTTGTTTTTGCGCAGAGATGTCGTGAACAAATGCGGTGTAAGTGGATTTACCAGCATGTTTAATATGGTTCAACGAGATATTGACCCATATACGAGAGCCATCTTTTCGCTCTAGCTGCACATCACGAGAGGTACCAACGATGCGATTTTCTTGGGTTGTGCGATGATGACCAATGAATCCGTCATGACTGGCGCGAATTTCTTTTGGAACCAGCATTTTGACGTTGTTACCGAGCACTTCATTGCGTTGATAGCCCCACAGCGATTCAGCAGCGTCGTTGAAGTAGATGACGTTGTTCTTTTCGTCGATCGTTACGATCGCATGTATCGACTGATCCAGCGTTTTTTTATAACGCCCGTCAACGACTAAGTCCTTAAACATTGGTTTGTCCTTTATTGCTCATTAATACTTATGAGTGACTGGCAGTGTCCGTTTTGTGACGCTTGTTCCACCTCGCCGTAGTTACGGTACCATATCCGATACTAGTCTGTAGGTCACAGCGATCAGATTCTTTGCGGATATCATTACAAAAAAAGAGGATATGCGGCTGGAAGGCCTAGTTTACGAGTCAAATGGGGGAGCAAAACTCCCCCAGATACTTCGACTAATGGTTAAGGTTGATGCGGTTTGTCGAACACGGCGACGGACCAAGCGGGGATGGTAAGTTTGCCGGTGGTTACGTGAGCGCCCTGTTGGTTATAAGCAATCGAGCCGTTGCCAGCGTCGGCTTGCAAGCTATGAAGCTGATAGCCGGTGGCGTCGATGTTGGTAAAGTCGCTGATGACCTGACTCGAGGCGTTAATCGCGACGATAATTCCGTCCCGCGCCGCGTCAATTGTGCTGTCGTACAGACTGCCACTGTTATCAAGCTGCATCACAATTAGCCCTGGTATTTGTGATGCACCGGTGTTGTGAAAGCTGACACGTTGGTTGATCACACTGCCTTGGCCTAAGCGAAACAGCCCTGAAGAAGCGCGCAACGCCACCAGTTCATTAAAGTAACTGTCCATGTCGCTAATCGCTTGTGGTGTCGGCTTGGCCTCGCTGTTGTGATTGGCAATCACGGTTTCTATGATAGGCCAGTTATACCCGTCTTTGTCCTCACGTGGCAGCCCTTGATCCCACTGCGTGGTTTGTTGGGTAAAGTCGACGCGGTTATACCAATCGCCTGAGTCGTACGAGTCACGCTGCATGGATTTTGAACGAAGCAGTTCGCTGCCCATGTGAATAAAAGGCACCCCTTGTCCCAACAGTGCCGTTGAGAATGACACGGCTTGGGCACGAACGCGTGTCGCGAGCGGCATGGCGTAAGGGAATTTGTATTGATTGTTATCCCACAAGGTTTGGTTGTCGTGCTTGGAGACATAGTTTTGAACCTCCCAAGCATCTTGCGCGTAGCCAGCGGGTTGACCGTTGTAATCGACCTCGTCACCGCGCACGACATCACCATTGGCAATTTGTAACTGAAAATCTTTTAAGTTACCCGCCATACCCAAACGAACTAGATCGGCATTATGCAGGGCACTGGCTCTTTCCCCGCTGTTTTGCTGTTGTAAATCATTGGGGGCGACCCATTGACCATTACCAAAGCCTTGGTTTTTGCGTAGGTACTCGCCACCATCGAATGGACCGCCGCCGCGAACCGCATCGCGAAGTCGGTCAGAAAACGAGCCAATGCCGGTGCCTGCAAGGTTTGCTTGGGTGGCTTGGACAAACTGGCGATCGTTGGCGACTTCACCGAAGTTCCAACCTTCACCATAGAAATACACATCTGGATTGATATCGCGGGCAACGTCAAGTGTGTGCTTGATCTGCGCTAGCGGGTGGTGACCCATCAAATCCCAACGGAAGGCATCGATTTTGTAGTCTTTCACCCAAGTCGCAATCGAGTCATCGATCAGTTTGGCAAACATGCGATGCTCAGGCGCGGTATTGGAGCAGCAGGTGGATTGCTCAACGTCACCGGTGACTGGATTAAGACGCTGATAATACCAAGGCACGACTTTATCCAGCACAGAATACGGCCCTAAGCTAGCTTGGTGAGTGTGGTTGTAGACAACATCCATCACCACATTCATACCGATATCCTGTTTGAGCGCCATGATCATGTGACGAAACTCGAGGATACGTGCGGTGCCTTCGGGCTCCGTGGCATAACTGCCTTCGGGCACGGTGTAATGAAACGGGTCGTAACCCCAGTTAAAGCTGTCGTACTGACGCATCGCCGCCATCACCGTTTGCACATAGGGAGTGTCAGCACTGTCGTTGGGTGGCTAGATCCGTTAACGTAGCTTGGATGGTTTGATTGTTGCCGCACTCACTGGCCAGTCTGGGGGTCTCTTTCAGCGAAGGTGCTTTATCACACAGCGTGGAGAAGTGGTCGGTCAAATCAATACGTTGCGCCGCCTCTTCGTTGATGGAGGCAATATCAAATACCGGCAGCAGGTGTAAGTGGGTAACGCCGGATTGAGCAAGCGTTTTTAAATGGTTGACCGGCTCAGTCGTGTTTTGCGTAAAAGCAAGGTACTTACCGCGCAGGTTTTTTGGTGTGGATTGATCTAGCGCGGAAAAATCACGCACATGCGCCTCATAAATCACGCTGTTGGTGGGGTTCTGTTGCGAGTGAGGCGCACCCAGCGCATCCCAGCCGCTGGGTTTAAGCGCTGGTGCATTCAGATCCACCACCTGTGAATAGGTGGAATTGGTCGACAAGCTATGTGAGTAAGGGTCGGTAACTTCTAGACGCTCAATGCGATGCGTGGCGGGGTGATACACCGATAGTTGATAACGGTAATAGTCGCCATGATTGAGCGCGGTGGTGGCGACATGCCAGCTTCCTGACTCGGCATCAAAGTCCATTTTAATTGGCGTTTGGCGCTGTTTTTGCGCGTCTTCTTCGCTCGCAGATTGATAGGGCACGAGCGACACTTGCTGTGCGGTGGGAGCCCACAGACGAAATTCAGTTTGTCCTGCGTTGGGGGTGGCGCCATAGGTGAGTGTTTCTGCTTGCTCGGCATACAAGGCATCGAGCGCGCGGGCCGGTTGCACATCGGTCGCGGTTAGGACGGTATCGCCGTCTTTCGCGATAGCAAGAAGTTGTCCTTTGAGCCATTGTTTTAGCGCAATATTGGCGGTAACAAAATCAAAATCGAACCCTTTGACGTCGCCTTGTAAATGGGGGAGCGACTGCTGCCAATTATCGCGCGTGGCAAGGATTGACTCGACACTCGCGGTGGCGTTTTCCACCTGCTGAGTGTCCGGATTATAACGCATCGCGCCATCAGCGGAGTAATACAAGGTGAGCGAGGTGGCGTTAGTTTGGTGGGTGAGCAGGGTATCGGCGTCGGCAAATAGCACACTGGCATCGCTGGTGCCCGCATCACGGGCGGTGGTTGTTGTGCTGGTGTCGTTATCTGGGCTGTCGTCATTCAACTGGCAGCCTGTCAGCACGATCGCAGAGGCAATCGTAAAAGGCAGCGCAAGGGGATGTTTCTTAAACGGATGATTCATCAGGTTGACCTTTATATGTTGTAGAGAGGCCAAGCTTACTGAAAGGTGAATTGTACCAACTGTGATCGCGTTATAAGTCAGTCTATCGATGAGAAAATTTTATGATAATTCAACAAAGTATCACAAAATGTAGGCGGAGACGTCGCAATATCTACGCCCCCAGCAAAGCCTGAGGGCGTAGATATGACTGACTAGTTTCCCATCAGTTGCAGAAGGTTTTCGGCGGTAATAACGGCTTCTTTGCGATTGGCAATATTAAGTTTTTGGTACAGGTTACGAATATGGGTTTTGATCGTCGTTCCCGCGACATCGAGCTCATGAGCAATTTGCTCGTTACTGAAGCCGGAGTAAATGAGGCCAAGCACTTGCCACTCCCGCTGGGTGAGTGAGCTGGTGCGGACTAATTCAGGCACGTTGGGGTGCTTGACTAGCTTTTCGACGAAATCTTCATCAAAGTGGGTCGAGCGAGAGCGTTGATGGCTGGCAATTTCTTTCAATAACTGTTGTGCACGATGTCGCTCTAACGCGCCAAGGGCTTGTTGTTCGATTAACGCATGCAACAGTGATGAAATAGCGTCACCTTCAATTAAAAAGTTACCCATCATCCCGTTTGATTGGTGAGGCTGAGCGCCTCTTGAAGCTGGCTTTTGGCATACTCGGTTTGTTGCTCTTGACTCGCGAGCACCGCCTCAACGATAAGATTACGGTTTTTATCTGTCACCAAGTTGGCCTGATTGGCTTCGCGACGGAGAAAATCAATGGCCTGACGGGCCTGATCATATTGACCGAGTTGCAGATGTGCACGGGCGATATTACGCCACTGAAGCTGGCTAAAGTGATTGCAAGCAGTTTCAGGACGAACCGCTTGATTGAGCCACTCTTCGGTATGGGTAAGTTCGTGCTTGGTTTGCCAATAGAGTAACAGTGACAAAGACGCGTTGGCGGTCCAATCGACATGATAAACCGATTCACGCAATAGGTGCTCAATGTGCTCAATATGTTTGGCTGCTTTATCGAGTTCACCACGACTGACCGCGACGCGAGCGAGCATGGAATAGCTGTGTAAATGTTTGCTCGGAGGCTGATTCTCTAGCACTTGGAGTCCTTTGTAGGCACAGGCTTCGGCTTCATCTAAGCGGTTCCAACACCAAAGAATTTGTGCGCGAAGACGTAAAGCAAATTCATGTAAAGGAACTTGGTGCAATTGCTGATCTTCAATCAGTTGATCGGCACTGTCGAGCAGCTCAAATGCCGCTTGCACATAACCTTGTGCCAGGAGAATCTCACTTTGTTGTAAAATTGCCCAAAGTGCCTGGTGATACACTTGGTGCTGGCGCGCGAGTTTTTCGGTCTGTTGCATCATCGATAAGGCACGATCGAGCTCGCCGAGTACATGATTCACTTCACCCACGACCGAGGTGGCAACAATGCGGCCACGGTAATTGGCGCTATCGAGTTGCTCGAGGGCTTTTTCGGCCAAGTGCATTGCCTGCTCTGGATCGTTGGCATTAATCGCCACTTGGGCGAGGAGTGCGTTGGCATTGCCTTGATAATCAATATCGAGCGGAATTTGACGGGCTTGATAGGCTTTCTCTGCGTTGGCCAATAGTTCGCCCACTTCATGGTAACGGTGCTGGCTTTGCGCGAGCCAGGCGCGCAGTAGGCTTAAACTTGGATATTGATACAAGTGCTCGTTATCCAGCTTGGTGATGGCCGCTTCGAGGGTAGATAGCTCGCCACGGTTAAACATTCGCCAACCATGTTGGTTGAGAATATCGGTGAGTAGCGCATCATCTTACCATAACGTGCATGGCGCAAGGCTTGGTGCGGAGATTCAAGCTTAAGCCAAGCTAGTGCCGCTTGTCGATGCAGTGTTTGTTGCTGTTGTGGGATCCGGGCTTGGCGTTCATGGGCGAGAAATTCCGCGAATAAATGATGAAAACGGAACCAATTGTTATCGCCTTCGAGTGGATAAATAAATAAGCCGTAGCGATTCAGTGATTCCAGCATGCCCAGCGCGTCGTCGCGTGCCGTTAAGGCATGGACCAATTCATCGTTAAACATTTCCAAAACCGACACTTTCATTAGAAACTGACGGGTTCCGGCATCAAGCAAGTCGAACACTTCTTCCGCTAAGTAATCCCAAAGGTGAGCATGATTAAAGCCGGCGCACGAGGCCGCGCTTTGGATGAGCGAGCGTTTTTGATGTTGGGCTTGAATGGCAATCAGTTGCAGCGCTGAAGGCCAACCTTCAACGTAGGTACACAAGGCATTAGCGGTTGACGCATCAACGCCATCGGCCACACGCTGATTAAAAAAACGGGTGGTTTCTTCATTATCGAAGGCGAGTAGTTCGTTGCCGATTTCGATCATCAAATCACGAACACGCAAGTTGGCCGTGCCCAGTGGTGGGTTGGCGCGTGAGGTCACCACCAAGGTTAAGTTATCCGGCATGTGCTTAATGAAAAAACGCATCGCTTCATGGATTTCGTCATTATCAATGAGCTGATAGTCATCTAACACCAGATAGCTGGTGGCACTGAAACTCGCTAACTCGGCAAACACATCGGACAAGAGCGCACGAAGCGAGGAAAATTGGCGTTTCTCAGCAAGCTTAATGGTGTTTGCGCAGCCTTCTTGCGTGGCTTGATGCAACGCTTGGAGTAAATAGTTAATAAAGCGGAAGCTGTCATTGTCACTGTCATCAATGCTAAACCAGCCAACGTTGGGTTGATCGGCCAGCCATTGCGCGCGCGCATGGTGGTTTTACCGTAGCCGGCTGGGGAGCGAAACATCACCAACTTATAATGCGGTGCTTGTTGTAGCATATCGAGCACACGCGGACGCAATATGGCGTTATAGAGTCGGCCTGGTCGAGTCAGTTTTGATGGGATCCACATAAGACACTGTCCTTAACATTAAATACGGCGTCTCACTCTCAAGTAACACCGCTTTATCCTCTTCCAGAGTGTAAGTGACTCCAGCATGACAAACTATGATCTCTCCCCACTCTTGCACTGACTGCTCTAAAATGGTGCAGCTACGCCCTGCATTTGTGATTTAAATCACAATAGCTTGCTTTATAAACTTGCGTATATAAGCAATTAGTACACAGGTGCGAGATTAAAAACACATACTTTGCGCTATCGCACAAAAATAACAAAAGTCATTTCTTACTTTTCAATCCCTGGCTCGATCGCTTTTTACCGCATAACGTGATCACGATCACCAGGTTGTCGGCGGACACTTGGATTGGTGAGAGGCGGCTCACTATTGACGTGTGACATAGCTCTCTACGCCCTGCCGTCTCCTCCTTTCCGTCACTGTGACTGGGAGGATGTTTGTCATCCTCGGGTTAGGCAGGATGAATAACCATCAAGGTTTCATTCCATTATCGAGAGTTACGACATGACACCAAAACAGCAACACGCCTTTGATAAAAGTGCGTTTAAAATCAGTCTGATTCAACACTTGACCCAA
The DNA here is from genome assembly GCF_000513715.1 of Salinivibrio socompensis S35. Taxonomy (GTDB): domain Bacteria; phylum Pseudomonadota; class Gammaproteobacteria; order Enterobacterales; family Vibrionaceae; genus Salinivibrio; species Salinivibrio socompensis. The sequence continues at coordinate 19,468 of NZ_AQOD01000086.1, read as the reverse complement.
CTGGGTCACGCGCCAGAAACCGCTCAGCTGCGCGATTGGTATCTCGCCTTAGGTCGTGCATTAGCCGAACATACGACCGGTGACTTGGTGGCCACTGAAAACGATCAAGCAATCAAACAAGCCAAAAGTGTTAACTATTTATCCCTCGAATTTTTGATTGGTCGTTTAACGGGCAATAACCTGATTAGTATGGGGCTATACGATGTGATTGCTGATGCGGTCAGTGAACTCGGCCTCGGACTTACCGATTTATTAGAGCAAGAGCGCGATCCGTCACTTGGCAATGGTGGACTAGGACGTCTCGCGGCGTGCTTTATGGACTCACTCGCCGCTCAGCAATATCCTGCTGTCGGGTATGGATTACATTATGAGTACGGTCTTTTCCGTCAATCCTTTGAGCAAGGTGCGCAGCAAGAAGCGCCTGACGCATGGCGTGAGCCAGAAGGTTACCCTTGGGAAGTTGTGCGCCCTGAATTGACGCAAACCATTGGCTTTTATGGCCATGTTGACGTGGTTGAAGAAGCGGGTCACACCTATCGCAAATGGGTGCCGAGCCTGGAAATCCAAGCCATGCCATGGGATTTACCGATTGTCGGTTATCAGAGTAACACCGTTTACCCACTGCGTTTGTGGGAAGGTCGGGCACTGACACCGTTTGCACTGGATGCATTTAACGCTGGCGATTACACCCATGCGCAGCAAGCCGACATTGATGCGGGTAATCTGACTAAAGTTCTTTACCCTAACGACAACCATGATGCGGGTAAAACCCTGCGTTTAATGCAACAGTATTTTCATAGTGCCGCGTCAGTGGGTGATATCCTTCGTCGTCACTTAGAAGCCGGTCATGCGCTGGCGGCATTGCCGGAATATGAAACCATTCAGCTCAACGATACTCATCCAACCATCGCCATCCCTGAACTGATGCGCGTCTTGCTCGATGATTATCGTTTGGGTTGGGATGAAGCCTGGGCCATTTCCAGTCGTACCTTCGCGTATACCAACCATACTTTGCTGCCGGAAGCACTAGAAACATGGAGCGAGTCACTCATGGCCGCGCTTCTCCCTCGTCATATGGAGGTCATTTTTGAGATCAACCATCGTTCTTACAAGAAGTGGAAGCAAAGTGGCCGGGCGATGTAAACAAAAAGCAAGTGCTGTCAGTGATTGACGACAAAGGCGAGCGCATGGTGCGTATGGCTAATTTATGTGTCGTTGGCTCTTATGCGGTGAATGGCGTTGCCGCCTTGCACTCTCAGTTGGTGAAACGCGATCTGTTCCCCGAGTTTGATGCCTTATACCCAGGCCGGATTCAAAATGTCACCAATGGCATCACCCCGCGTCGTTGGTTGAAGTTCTGTAACCCTGATTTATCCAACTTGATCAGTGAGAAAATCGGCGAGCAGTGGCCTGCGCAATTGGAGCAACTCGAGCAGATTGCACAATATGCTGACGACGCTGATTTCCAGAAAACCTTTATGGCGGTCAAAAAGTGCAATAAACAGCGACTTGCTGACTGGGTCAAGTCCAACCTCGATATCACCTTAAACACTGATGCGATTTTTGATGTTCAGATTAAGCGTCTGCACGAATATAAGCGTCAGCACCTGAATCTGTTGCATGTGATTTCGCTTTATCAGCGCTTGCTTAACGAACCAAACTTTGACACGGCACCGCGGGTCGTCTTTTTTGCCGCCAAAGCCGCGCCAGGTTACGAACTGGCAAAATCGATCATTTTTGCCATTAACAAGGTAGCTGAAACCATCAATAACGATCCACGCGTTGGCGATAAGCTTAAAGTGGTGTTTATTCCAGACTACCGCGTAAGCATGGCAGAAATTATCATTCCAGCCGCTGATGTGTCAGAGCAAATCTCCATGGCCGGTAAAGAAGCCTCTGGTACCGGTAACATGAAGATGGCGCTTAACGGTGCCCTAACTATCGGCACGATGGACGGCGCTAACGTCGAGATCCGTGAAGAAGTGGGTGATGATAACATCTACATCTTCGGCTTAGATGTCGACGGTGTGACCGAGCGACGAGAAAATGGCTATCAACCGGAAAGCGAATACCACAATCAACCACTCCTGAAGGCAGCGTTAGACAGCCTGCTAGATGATACCTTCACACCGGGTCAACCTGGTTTGCTGCGTCCCGTGTTTGATAGCGTGATGACAAGTGGCGACCCGTATTTGTGTCTGGCTGACTTTGCTGACTATGTTCGCGCGCATAATGATATTGATCGTGATTATCGCGATATGTCGCAGTGGGCTCGCAAAGCTATTCTCAACACCGCGCTAGTCGGTAAGTTTAGCTCAGACCGCTCCATCCGTGATTATGTCAATAATATTTGGCAGCTTGATGCGGTTAAGCGTTAACCGTTACGTAACGAGGTAATCGCCTCACAGGTGGCAATGGCATCGCCTTGCCACCTGATAATAATGACAACAAAATTGCCCAATAAAAGAAGGGGGCAGACCCCTCGGAGACAGCGATGAAAGAATCTGCATTAAAGACAGTCGCACACATGGCGAACCTCGCCGACCGTTACATCAGTGCTTGGGGCACAGAAGCGGCGGTGCCAGACAGTACCTTACATGATTTATTAACGTCACTTGGCTATGACACCCGCAATGATGACGCCTTACTGGCGTCGGCAGAGAGAAAGCATAAAGCGGATGTGCTTGCGCCCGTTCAGGTAGTGCAAGATAACGAACCGGTTGAAATTGCGCTTAATCTTGGCAGCAGTGCCAGAGAAAGTGACTTTAGTTGGCGTTTGGAAACCGAACAGGGTGAATGCTTTGAAGGTTATCTGCAGTCACAAATTATTCGCGACGAACGCAGTGAAGGTGGGCCACTCGTTTTTAGCTTACCGTGCGCATTACCGTGGGGCTACCACCGGCTTTCTGTTAGCCGAAAGCGACGCAAATCGCCTTATCAAATGATTTTAATCATGGCGCTATCCAGTGCTATAAACAACCTGAATTAGATGCGCACAAAAAAATGTGGGGGCCGAGTATTCAGCTCTACACCTTACGTACTCCACATAATTGGGGTATCGGTGATTTCGGTGATCTTAAACAGTTGGTCAGTGAATTGGCGTCACGCGGTGCGGATTTTGTTGGTCTGAACCCGATTCATGCGCTTTTTCCTGCGAACCCGGAAGCGGCGAGTCCGTATAGTCCGTCATCACGCCGCTGGCTGAATCTTTTGTATATTGATGTCAGTGCGGTGCGTGAGTTTTCATTGAGTGCTAAAGCGCAACAGCTGGTAGGCAGTGCAGCGTTTCAACGTCGATTACAGACGGTGCGTGATGCTCACTGGGTCGATTATAGCGAAGTTGCCGCATTGAAAATGGCTGTGCTGCCGTTACTGTTTGAGGAATTTAAACAGCGTGAGTTGCTGCAACAAACGCGCCGCGGCCGTGCCTTCTTAGACTTTATTGAGCTAGGGGGCGAGAGTTTAAAACAGCAAGCTACTTTTGATGCTTTGCATCAACACTTGCGTGCCACCGATGAGGCACTTGGGGTTGGCCGGTGTTCCCGGAAAAATACCGTCGCTATGAGAATGCAGCCACGCAAGCGTTTATTGAACAGCACGACGATGCTATTCAGCTGTATATGTATTTACAGTGGATTGCTCAAATCCAAATTGAAGAAGCACAAGCGATCGCCGAAGAGCGAGGCATGGCACTTGGTTTATATCGAGATCTCGCAGTAGGGGTCTCGGATGCAGGCAGTGAAACATGGTCAGATAACTCGCCACTGGTGCTTGATGCCAGTGTTGGCGCCCCGCCTGATGTGCTGGGACCACGAGGCAGAACTGGGGATTACCACCGTTTGATCCACAAGCGCTGCAAGACACTGGATACCATGCCTACATCGAGTTGTTGCGTGCCAACATGCGCTACTGTGGTGCGTTACGGATTGATCATGTACTGGGTTTATTACGCTTGTGGTGGATCCCGAAAGGCAAAAACGCCAGCGAAGGTGCATATCTGTATTACCCAGTCAAAGACATGCTAGCGATCTTGGCGCTTGAATCACACCGCCATCAATGCAGTGTGATTGGTGAGGATTTAGGGACGGTACCTGACGAAATTGGTGCGTTACTCAGCGAGGCGGGTGTGCATTCTTATAAGGTGTTCTTCTTTGAAACGTCTGAAGAAGACGGGGGCTTTATTTCACCGGCGCATTACACCGAGCAAGCGATGGCGACGCTTTCTACCCATGATATGCCAACCATTCGGGGCTTTTGGCATTGTGATGACTTAAAACTAGGTCAAGAGCTCGGCTTATACCCAGATGAAGCACAGCTTCAGCAATTGTTTGATGATCGTTTAAAAGCTAAGCAGGGCATTTTAGACAGTGTACGTTGGCATGGCATGTTACCTGATGGGATCGGGAGCGATGCGCGTTATGTGCCCATGGATGGCCATTTGTGTCGCGCACTGCAACTGCATGTTGCCGCTGGCCAATCAGCGTTGCTTAGTTTGCAGTTGGAAGACTGGTTAGATATGGAGAAACCGGTCAATATTCCCGGCACCGTTGATGAGTATCCTAACTGGCGGCGGAAGTTATCTGTTAATTTAGACACTCTGTTTAGTCGTGAAGAGTTGAACCAACTAGCCAGGGATCTTTCTAGGGTGCGCTTACAAGCGAGCCGCTCGGGCGTTTGATTGTTTAATCCCCCATCGACAACGCTCTATCCTTAGTGCTCACCAACACGTAAAGGATGGAGCGTTTTTCTATAAGGAGCGTTTTGTGTCACACCCTTCTTCCTTGATGACACCGCATGATGTTCGGCCAGATCACTACGCTGTCGATCTTGTCGCCTTGCATCACCCTCGTTATGCGCACCAGCAAATGGGCGCGCACCCAGTCAGTTTACTCGTTCAAGGCGAACGCGTTGATGGCATCCGTTTTATTGTCTTTGCGCCTCATGCTAGCGCTGTCAGTGTGATTGGTGATTGGAACCAATGGCAGGTAGAGGCTGGATCCCTGATTGCCATCGAAGATGGCTTTTGGGTGGGGTTTGTCGCCCACCTTGGCCTAAATCAACGCTACAAATATGCGTTAACCGGTCCCGATGGACAGCCTTTACCCCACAAAGCCGATCCTTACGGGGCATACGCTGAGCCCTATCCATCGTTTGCGTCGCTGACTTATGATCAAACCGCTTATTCCTGGGGCGATCAACAGTGGCAGCATCGGCCTATTACCGAGAAGCATCGACAAGCGTTATCGTTTTACGAGCTCCACCTAGGATCGTGGCAGCATGATGAAAATGGCCAGGTACTCAACTATCGAGAACTGGCTGCGCGCGTAGTCCCTTACTTGGTTGATATGGGCTATACCCATGTGGAATTGATGCCCGTCAGTGAGCATCCCTTTTATGGCTCTTGGGGCTATCAACCTGTGGTCTATTTGCGCCGACCAGTCGTTACGGCTCGCCGGATGATTTTAAGTATTTTGTTGACCAGTGCCATCAGGCAGGTATTGGCGTGATCCTTGATTGGGTGCCAGGGCATTTTCCCACCGATGATCATGGTTTGGCCTATTTCGATGGAACGCCGCTTTATCACGACCCTGATCCGCGGCGTGGTTGGCACAACGATTGGCAGTGCCATATTTATGACATGGGGCAACATCATGTTCGCCGGTTTTTGGTCAATAATGCGTTGTATTGGCTCGACCAGTTTCATATCGATGGTCTGCGCGTGGATGCTGTGGCGTCTATGCTCTATCTGGATTATTCGCGTGAACATGATCAATGGCTCCCCAACGCGGACGGCGGCAACGAGAATGACGACGCGATCGCGACATTAAAATGGATGAACGAGTCGGTTTATCACTATTTCCCTAATGCGATGACAATTGCTGAAGAGTCCACCACCTTTCCTGGCGTGTCTGCGCCTATTTATGCCGGGGGCCTTGGGTTCGGATTTAAATGGAATATGGGCTGGATGAATGACAGTTTACGTTATATCCGTGAAGAGCCGGTCTATCGACGCTATCACCACGATACGCTGACGTTTCCATTGGTCTATGCGTTTAGCGAGAACTATGTACTGCCTTTGTCTCATGATGAGGTGGTGTATGGGAAAGGCTCATTGATGGGAAAAATGCCTGGCGATGAGTGGCAACAAACGGCGAACTTACGTGCCTATTTGGGCTACATGTATGGCCAGCCCGGGAAAAAGCTCAATTTTATGGGCGCGGAAATTGGCCAGACCGCAGAGTGGGATCATGATAGCCAGCTTGAATGGCACTGGTTGCAGTATGATCGTCACCAAGGTATTCAGGCGCTGGTGAAAGCCTCAATCGCCTTTATACGTCGACGCCAGCTCTGTACCAATTCGATTGCGATCCAGCAGGGTTTGAATGGCGAGTTAAAGACGCGGCAGATATCAGTGTGATAGCTCACGAACGAATCAGCGATGACGGCTCGCGTATATTGGTGGTGAGTAATTTCACCCCGGTGCCGCGTGACAATTTTCAATTGGGCGTCCCCAACCACGGGTCCTATGACTTAGTGTTAAATACCGATGATAAGGCATTCTGGGGCAGTGGCTATGCGGTTCATTCATCAGTCGTGACGGAGATGGTGCCCTCGCACCAGCAGCCGTACTCGCTCACACTGAATCTGCCACCGTTAGCGACCGTGTTTTATCGCTGGCAAGGCTGAATAAAAACCGTCGGTGACAAGCTCGAATAGCGAAGATCGCGCCAAGTTAATCCTTGGTGCGTTTTTGTTTGTATCTATGTGCTGAGTTATTGTGAGGTAAAAGCAACAAAAAAAGGCCGCGATCGCGGCCTGGTTTTTTTCTTAAAAGGTAATATTACGCGGCATCTTCTTCATCGATGAAGGTTACGCCATTTTCACGGTGCAGGCGTTTGCACGCGCGGCCGTCGCTGTGGAACAAGTGACAGCGGTGAGCGGGAATACCAATCGCGTATTTCTCGCCGGGCTCAATCTCAACCGTATCGAGCTGTCGATAAATAACATCGGCATCGGCGCTTTCTAGGTTGAGATAAATTTGTGTCTCGTTGCCCAGCTTCTCAACGATGGTCGCTTCCCCTTCGATTTTGGCATCACCGTCTTTGGCGGCGATTAAATGCTCTGGGCGAATCCCTAACGACATACGATCACCGCGAGTCACGGTTTTGCCATCGACCGGCATCCAGAAACTGGCGCCTTCACTGAGCTGCACTTTGACCCGATCAGGCTCAACATCAGCTATGAATACGCTCATAAAATTCATTTTCGGTGAACCAATGAATGAGGCAACAAAGCGGTTTTGTGGATAGTGGTAGAGCTCAAGCGGTTTGCCTACTTGCGCCACTCGCCCCTCATCCAATACCACAATTTTATCGGCCATGGTCATGGCCTCGATTTGATCGTGCGTTACATAGATCATGGTGCAGCCAAGCTGACGCTGCAATTTCGTGATTTGTGCGCGCATTTGCACCCGTAACCCCGCATCGAGGTTTGATAAAGGCTCATCAAGCAGGAAAACCTGTGGCTGAGACACCAGGGTACGGCCAATCGCGACGCGTTGACGTTGGCCACCCGACAGGGATTTCGGTTGCCTGTCTAATAAATGACCGAGTTGTAAGATTTCTGCCGTTTGATGTACGCGTTTATCCACCTCTGTCTTATTGATTTTTGCCAGCTTTAAACCAAATGACATATTGTCGTATAGGTTTAAGTGAGGATAAAGGGCATAAGATTGGAACACCATGCCGACGCCACGCTTAGATGGCTCAATATCATTCACTCGCTGATCATCAATATAAAGGTCGCCCGACGTAATATCTTCCAACCCGGCAACGCAGCGCAATAAGGTGGACTTACCGCAACCAGAAGGACCGACAAAGACGACAAATTCACCATCTTTAATCTCTAGGTCAACGTTTTTAGAAATCATTATATCGTTGTCGTACGCTTTACAAACGTTTTTAAACGTGACACTTGCCATGTCGCTCGCCCTCAATCGCTTTTCATTAATTCGGCTCAATCTGCATGAGACGTTGTGATGCTATTAATATGGGTTGCTATAAGCGTTACCGCTTTTCTTTAACGCCCTTTGGACGCTTATTCACCATATTGGAGAAAATACCACCCATGCTTTTTTGATGAGACTCAGTGTGTCTTAACGGCACTCGTTCTGCATCCTCCTATTACCAATTATTACAGGGGGAGTAGGCGGGGAGGAGGATTATCTCCTCCCTAAAAAAATTGAGGGCGTACATCACAAAAATCATCGCGAATTAGTTGAACTTGATCACGTTCAGTTTATTTTTGTGAGCCCCATCATTAGCGACGAGCGATATGGATCACGAATTCGCTCGCATAGGCGTAGGGCGTAGAGACCAGGATGATGAGGAATGAAGAGGAATTGCCCATGATAGACCCTGAAACACAGCTCATCCTCGATGGAATCGTGCTACACCTCAGTAGAAGAAGGATAGAAAGATGAACAAATCACTTAGCGCTGTTGCTCTCGGTACCCTGATTGCACTCGGTTCATTTGGTGCAAACGCCAATATTGAAGAAGGCCAACTCACCATTTGGATTAATGGTGACAAAGGTTATAACGGCCTTGCCGAAGTGGGCGATCGCTTTGAGCAAGACACAGGTATTCCTGTGACCGTGGTTCACCCTGATGGCCTGCAAGACAAATTCCCACAAACCGCGTCAACCGGCGATGGCCCAGACATTGTTTTTTGGGCGCATGATCGTTTCGGTGGCTATGCAGAATCTGGCTTACTAGCAGAAATCCGTCCTTCGGAGCGTTTAAAAGACGGCATGGTCGACTTTGCCTGGGACGCGGTGAAATACAAAGGAAAATATGTCGGTTACCCGGTGGCAGTGGAGTCGCTTTCCCTTATCTACAACAAAGATCTGGTGCCGAACCCGCCAGAAACGTGGCAAGACGTGGTTGCGATAGATGCCAAGCTTAAAGAGCAGGGTAAATCGGCCATCATGTGGAACTTAAAAGAACCGTACTTTACTTGGCCTCTGATGGCTGCGGATGGTGGCTATGCCTTTAAACAAACCGCAACTGGCTATGATGTCAAAGATGCCGGCATCAATAATAAAGGGGTTCACGATGCGCTGAACTTCATGAAGCAGATGGTAGGAGATGGTGTTATTTCTTCTGATATGGATTACTCCGTGTCTGAAGCGTCGTTTAACAAGGGTGACACCGCTATGACCATCAACGGCCCCTGGTCGTGGGGGAACGTTGAGAAGTCGGGCATTAATTATGGTGTGACTACCTTGCCGACTTTCCAAGGTGAAGCCTCTAAACCATTTGTTGGCGTGTTAAGTGCTGGGATCAGCACTGCATCACCAAACAAGGCGCTCGCGGTCGAGTTTCTTGAAAACTATCTGCTGACCAACGAAGGCCTATCAACTGTGAATGCTGACAAGCCCCTGGGTGCGGTGGCGCTGAATAGTTATCAAGCGGAACTTGCCAAAGATCCGCGCATTGCGGCAACGATGGAAAACGCCAAGCATGGCGAGGTCATGCCAAATATTCCACAAATGAACGCATTCTGGGCAGCAGCAAAAAACGCAATTATCAACGTGGTCGATGACCGTCAAAGCGTTGAGGCTGCCCTTAACGATGCCGAAAAACAGATGGTTAAATAAGCTCTATTCGCAGGGGGGCGAGTCCTCCCTGCACATTTCAGAATAATGTGAGTAGCGTTCCTTATGCAGTCAGTCCAAGGTTCTCAAGCTATGACAACGTCAGGCTCTTCTTTGCCCAGCAGCACAAAAGCGTTCATCAAATGGGCGTTGCTGGCCTCTGTGGCTATTATTAATGGTTATGCCACCGTTTTAATGTATTCGCGTGGTGAAACTGCTTTTGCCCTCTTAACCGTGGTATTAACCGCGTTAGCGCTGTATATTTTTGGTAGTAAAAAGACGTATGCCCATCGATATATTTATCCAGGTATCGCAGGGATGATTCTTTTCATCATTTTCCCATTGGTATATACCGTGGGGCTTTCACTTACCAATTATAGTGCCACCAACCAGCTATCTTTCGAACGCGCACAGTCAGTTTTGTTAGAAAGAACCTTTCAAAGTGGCGACAGCTATCCGTTCTATCTCTATCAAACGGATAAGGGCGCGAGCCTTGTCGTCGATACACCGGATGCGCGTTACGCTACTAAACCGTTTGAGTTTGCAACCCTTTCAGCCCAAACACTTGAGCTAACACCAGTCGAAAGCGTCTCGGGCGAAAAAGCGACATTGCGAGCAGTGATCCAAAATCGCGACGCCCTTAGCGCGCTAGAGTTAAAGCTCGCCGATGATCAAATTATTCGGATGAGTGGGTTGCGGAAGTTTGCTGCCATTCAACCGCTTTACAGCATGCAAAATGATGGCCGTACACTGATCAACAACCAAACCGGTGACACTCTTAAGCCGAATGATGAAGTGGGCTATTACCAAGCGGTAAACGATGCCGGCGAATTTGTTGGTGACACCATTTCACCTGGATATGTCGTCCAAATTGGTACCGATAACTTTGAGCGCGTATGGACGGATGATGGGATTAAAGAGCCTTTTATTGGCATCTTTATTTGGACGATTGTCTTTTCGGTACTATCAGTCGCTTTTTCCCCTCTTTATTGGTTTGATTCTTGCCAGCATTGTTCAGTGGGAAGAGTTGAAGGGTAAGTCTATTTATCGTCTACTCCTCATTCTACCTTATGCAGTGCCAGCGTTTATTTCGATTTTGATTTTCCGCGGTTTATATAATCAAAGCTTCGGTGAAATCAATATGGTATTAGAGGCACTGTTTGGGATCAGTCCAAACTGGTTCTCAGACCCTGTGATGGCCAGAAGCATGGTCGTAACGGTCAATACTTGGCTGGGCTTCCCTTATATGATGATTCTGTGTATGGGCTTGCTTAAAGCGATACCTGATGATCTCTATGAAGCATCGGCGATTGATGGCGCGAATTTTATCCAAAATTTCACCCGAATTACTTTGCCGATGATGATTAAGCCACTCACGCCTTTGCTGATTGCGGCCTTTGCGTTTAACTTCAATAACTTTGTGATGATTATGTTGTTGACAGAGGGTGGACCGAGTCGAATCGGTACATCTGAACCGGCTGGTTATACCGATTTGCTAGTGAGTTATACCTACCGGATTGCATTTGAAGGCAGTGGCGGTCAGGACTTTGGTTTGGCGAGTGCGATTGCGACGCTGATTTTCATTTTAGTTGGCGCTTTAGCATTAGTGAATCTGCGCTTGGCACATAAAAACACGCAGTAAGGATATTTAATATGGCAATGGTACAAGGTAAATCCTTAAAATATCGCGTTTGGGCAACCCATATTGGCCTGTGCTTATTTTTGGCGTTGATTTTATTCCCGCTACTAATGATTATTGCGATTTCCTTCCGTGAAGGTAATTTTGCTACCGGGAGTTTGATCCCGAAAAATCCGTCACTTGAACACTGGAAGTTAGCACTGGGTTTCTCGGTGACCAACCCGGATGGTACGGTCACTCCTCCACCATTCCCGGTTTTATTGTGGCTATGGAACTCGGTGAAGGTCGCAGGCATTACCTCGCTATTTATTGTAGTGCTGTCTACCACCTCGGCATACGCTTTTGCCCGTATGCGGTTTAAAGGTAAGCAGACCATTCTTGATGCAATGATGATCTTCCAAATGTTCCCAGCGGTGCTGGCATTGGTAGCTATCTTACGCGTTGTTTGGACAAGTTGGGTCAGTACATACCATTTTTAGGGTTGAACACCCATGGTGGTTTGATCTTTGCCTACTTAGGTGGAATTGCGTTGCACGTTTGGACCATTAAAGGCTACTTCGAAAGCATTGACGGTTCACTCGAAGAGGCGGCTGCTTTGGATGGGGCGACACCCTGGCAAGCCTTTAGATTAGTATTGCTCCCGCTCTCCGTGCCGATTTTGGCGGTGGTCTTTATTCTGGCGTTTATTATGGCCGTGGGTGAGGTACCGGTTGCTTCGATTCTGTTGTCGGACGTTGATTCGTATACCTTGGCGGTAGGGATGCAGCAGTACTTGTATCCGCAGAACTACCTGTGGGGCGATTTCGCGGCCGCGGCAGTACTGTCAGCGGTACCGATTACAGGTGTCTTCTTGCTGGCACAACGTTGGTTAGTGGGTGGTTTGACTGCAGGTGGCGTGAAAGGATAACCCTCAACGCACCGTTGATTGCTAAAAATCCACGTAAAAGGCAGCTGATAACAGCTGCCTTTTTTGCGTAGGGTTATAGGGTGCTATAGCCAATCACCGTCAATGCAGACCAAAAAGCTCTTTTCTGCCAAACGTTGGAATGACTCTGGTGTAGCGACGGTTGTCTCATCGGTCGTCGTGTCACAGACACTACGCCACTGATGATTTGCTGGTAGCCGTAGGTTGCGCGCGGTGTCGCTGCTGTTAATGGCAATGAGCATCGATTGGCCCGCGTCAGGGTGGTGCGTGCCGAGCGTGATCTGACAGCAGAAGGCTTGCAGGCTTGGCCATTGATCTTCTTGAATCTGATCGCCATTTGGGTGCCGCCACGCAATTTGATTGCAATGGCGCTGTGTGCCACTCAACGCATCAATAAAGCGCGGTACGATAGCGTTTCGACGCGCAATCATGGTAGCAAGCCAGTTTGACCAAGCATGATTTTGTGTTTGCCAATGTAACCAACTGATCGGGTTATCTTGGCAATAGGCATTGTTATTCCCTTGTTGCGAATGGCCTAAAACATCTGCCATCAGAATGTGCGGCGTTCCTAGAGAGAAGAGGATGCTTGCTAGCATATTCCGTTTTTGGCGAGTCCTTATCTCAACGATGTCAGCATTGTTTGTTGGTCCTTCAACACCATAGTTGGCTGAGCGATTGTCGCCATGACCATCGTGATTATTCTCACCATTGGCGTGGTTGTGCCGTTTGGCATAACTGACTACGTCTTGCAGGGTAAAGCCATCATGATAGGTGATGTAGTTGATGGGTAGATGATCCGGCCAATGCGCTGCGCTGAAAAAGTCGCGTGATCCCATCAACCGAGTGGCGAAATCTTGTAGCATACCGGGATCGTTACGCCATACACTGCGGGTGGTATCGCGGATTTTATCGTTACACTCAGCCCAATTGGCTGGAAACTGGCCTAACTGGTAGCCATTGGGGCCTATATCCCATGGCTCGGCAATCAATTTGATCTTAGACAGGATCGGATCTTGAGCAATAGCATGGAAAAAAGCACTGTGGGGATCAAAGGTATCGCCGTCTCGTCCTAAGGTGGCGGCGAGATCGAACCGAAAGCCATCCACGTGATAGTCGGTGACCCACATCCGTAAGGTATCAAGCACCTGCTTCAATGCGGCAGGGTGGCGTATATCAATGGTATTGCCACAACCGGTATGGTTGCGCAGTTGTTGGCCGTCATGTAAGTACATGGCATGATCGAGTGCTTTAAAATGAAGAACCGGCCCACCTTCACCGCCTTCCGCCGTATGGTTAAACACCACATCCAAAATCACTTCAATGTCGTGGCGGTGCAGCTCGCGTATTGCCGTTTTTAGTTCGTTAACCGCATTTTTCTCCGCGTAGCGTGGACCCGGTGCCATCCACACATAAGGGTTGTAGCCCCAATAATTGGTTTTTTGCTGGCTGAGTAAATGCGGCTCCGGTAAGCAGGCAGTAATAGGAAGTAGTTGCAGGCAATTAATGTGATGTTTTTGGTAAAACGCCAACATCGCTGGTGAGACTAAGCCTAAATAACGCCCTTGCTGCGCTGGCTCGACATCCGGGTGCTGTTGGGTCAGGCCTTTGACATGGGTTTCAAAAATAACGGTGTCTTGCATTGGGCGCTGAGGTGACGACACGCCTTGCCAATCAAATGATTCATGACCGACTACTTGGCAACGTGCCACCCGTGTACTTTGTGATGGCGTATAGGGAGGTTGATAGGTTAAAGGCCCGGCAACGGCTTGCGCATAAGGATCAGCCACGCACCATGTTTGACCAGCATGTGAGACTTCAAAGCTGTATTCTTGCCCTGCAACGACATCAGCAACATCTTTTGTCCAATAGCCATGCTTGTATTCGTGCATGGCGATCCGCTGAGGTTGGTGCCCTTGATGCCATAAAAGTAAATGTACGCTGTCCTGGTCTGGTGCGTACAAAGTAAATCGACAACCTGACGCATGTAATTGCGCCCCTAATGAATAAGGGGAAGGAAAACAAATCGGCATAAATAACACCATTAAATGAGACCAATCGCCATTAGAGCGTTTAATCATAAATAATTCAATCTGACGTCACATTTATGATCATTGTCCAGTCTGTAATTAAATTCCATTCCTTTAAAAATAAATCTATTAGTAGTGATCGAGTCGACGTTTTGTAGGTCTGTTTAGCGAAAAATAATTACCTATTACGCCCCAGATAAGTGATCCAAGTCGATAAGTTAAGATAATCCGCCTTAGCTCCTCCTTTCTCCTCCTCCCCCTTCGCCCACGCGATCGGATGACGCGAAAATAACCGCTCAGGGATAGGATGATTCCAGGATAACGAAGAAAGCTAAGCCTTGGATACATAGTCTTTTTCCACTACCCACTGCCGGTGTGAAGAGACACGTAAAAAAGGCCCATTATGGAGTAAGGTATGAGAAAAGTAAGTTTAATTGCCGCAGCCGTCGCGACTGCTATCACCGCTACCTCAGCGTTCGCTGTCGACTTTAATGGGTATGCACGTGCTGGTGCTGCTATCGGTGGCAATGGCGCGGGTGATAGTGCTTTTGAGAAGAATAAGATCGGTCGTTTGGGTAATGAAGACGACAACTATTATGAGTTCGGTTTTTCCGAAGAACTTCAAACTGGAGAGCAATCGTGGAAGCTAGAGTCCATGATTGCTTCTAGCGATAAAGGTCAGAGTGTTGGGAAGATAGCGAGATAAATGTCGCACAATTTAATGTTCAAGCCAAAGGTGTCATTGCGTCCGACCCTGAGGCAGTTATCTGGCTGGTAAGCGTTATTATCAACGTAAAGACATCCACATTACTGACTTCTATTTCTTGAATACGTCAGGTACAGGTGGTGGTATTGAAAACATTTCACTAGGCGATCAAAAACTTTCTCTAGCATTTGTTCAAGATGGAGAAAATGATCAGTCTTCAGGCTACATTTTTGATGCACGTTTAGCCAACATTGACTTGTGGGAAGATGCTAGCCTAGAGCTCGCTACTGCCTACAACTTTGCGACAGAAAAAGATGATCAAACAGAAGCCGCGGATGATGGTATTATGCTGACCGGCATTGTACATCAGAATATGGACAATGGCTTCAACCAAACGATACTGCAATATGGCTCTGCAGGATACGGTGATCAGATTGCTGGCTTTGGCTCTGGTGCATGGTACAACCGTGGTTCAGACGATAAAAATGATGCGCAAGGCTATCGTATTATCAACTGGGGTGTGATGAATATTGGGTCGTCGATGGAACTCGGACATCAGTTGTCCTATCACAAGGGCTCGGATTTGACCGATGGTGAGGGTGACTCTGATGTGTTTACTGCGGTTGTGCGGCCTGTTTATAAGTGGAACGACACGATGCGCACCATCGGTGAGGTCGGCTTCTTTGATGGCGAAAATCAAGGTACTGACCAGGGAGGCCACAAGTTTACGCTTGCTCAAGCATGGGCAATGGGTGACAGCTTCTGGTCGCGTCCTGAGATTCGCTTCTACGGTACGTATATTACGGATGAAGAAGGAGATACGTTTGGTGACAAAGGTGACTCAGAGTTCGTAACTGGTGTGCAATTAGAAGCTTGGTGGTAAGCTTTTTAAAACTGTCTTTTTCATAGCCGACAATTGTCGGCTATTTTTTTAGGTGTTTTATATGAATAAAAAATTATTGTTTATCTCTGGATTATTATTGCTTAATGGGTGCTCGACGATCGTTGATAACCAATATCAGATTGCACCTACCGGAAAGGCAGTAACGCAGATTGAAAAAGCGAAACAACTGCCGATAACAATGGATAAAGAGATAAAAATAGCGGTCACCGCGCAAACACAAGTCCTCGATATCCATAGCATTGATAGTCTTGGCGTCATTTTCGATTTACCTATGATAAAAATGGACTAGATATCAACATTGAGGCAGAAATCAACGACAGTGTTTTTGTCCCAAGTGCCAAGGTGATTAATCAGTCTGGCGAGATTCGCGCCGAGCTCGGAGATAGTGATTTAGTGTATCTAAAACCCCGTTTAGCCGATGGCAACCGCTTGCAAGGGAATATTAAAGTGCATCCACAAATGGGTGATAGTGCACTTTATTTGGTTGTTTTTACCGATAAAGATAAACTCGACGAAACTGTAGCGGTCAGCCATCCGGCGAAATTGGATGCAGAGGGAAGAGGTAACTACTTACCGAAGTGGGCGATATTCAAGTTCCGCGCGCGTTGACTGGCACGTTTTCCATTGAAGCAACAGCATTGGGCACACGTACCGCACTTACCAGTGCTCAGTCCTCCGTACTCCCTGCGCTCTCCGCCACTGAACGTCCGCAACAAGAAAGCGTTAGCTTTTATCACCAGGCCATTCGAGCCGCAATTGCAGACAACGACGTCGACAAAGCGATGGGCTTATTGCGTGATGCCGAGCAATTGGGTATTGCCGACGCTAACCAAACCTTTCGTGACGCGATGAAAGCACAGTTAGAACGGTAGTTATCGATCTTTGTAAGTGACGCGTCGTCACATAGAAACCTTAGAAATCAAATAAAAAGGACACCTGCAAATGGTGCCCTTTTTTGCGATAAAAGAACGCTCCGGATTAGACTTTAAATGTCTCGACCAGTTGACGGATGGTGGTGGCTTCTTGGTTCAGCGTATGGTTTGCGCCTTGTGCTTGCTCACTGAGTGACAAGGTTTGCTCTATGCGTTGTGACAGTGCTTGGATATTTTCAGCCACTTGCTGAGAAACCGCACTTTGCTCTTCGGCCGCGCCTGCGGTTTGATAATTGATATCGCCGAGCTGCTGCACTAAATCAACAATCTCGTTTAAAGTCTGCTGCACGGAAACACTCGCCTGGTAACCCTCTACGGCACCGCGCTCACCTTGCTGAACGACGGCCTCAATATTGGTGAGTAACTGGTTAAAAGCCTCTAGCGTTGACACAATTTGGTCGACGGATTTTTGTGAGTGCTGGGCTAAGGCGCGCACTTCATCGGCCACCACCGCAAACCCTCGGCCTGCTTCACCGGCGCGTGCCGATTCAATCGCGGCATTGAGCGCCAATAAGTTGGTTTGATCTGAGATTCCGCGAATATCGTCGAGTAAAGCGGCAATATCGCTCCCACTGGCTTTGACTTCGCTGACAAAACTGTTGGCCTTCTGCAGATCGGTGTTGGCGGTTTGGTTACGTGCCACATTGTTAGCGACATTTTCCATGCATTGATTCAGCGATAACACCACCGCGGCGTTTTTCTCCTTTGACGCCTCAGAGTTTGTTGCCACATCTTTGGAGGTTGCAGTCAGTTGCTCCATCGCCGTTGCGACTTGATGAAGGGTCTCGGTGTTATCAGACAGCGCTTGGTGAGCATCGGTGATCGCGTGGTTGGCGGTATTTGAGGTGCTAGATAAGCGTCCGCCTGCTTGCTGAATCTGGCCAACCATCGACTGCAGCGCATCTAGCATCTGATTGACCGATTGTTTAATACTATCAATCTCGGTTTTACCATTGACAGATAAACGTTGAGTTAAATCCCCTCCGCCTTGCGCAATCGCCTGAATGGATTGGTCAACACTGGTCAAAGGCGCCAGTTGACGTTTGATGACTACTTGAATGATCACAAACGCTAAAATCAGCACGATACCACTCACCCAATAAATGGTGTTTTGAATATCGGTTTCTGCCTCTGTCATCATTTGATTAAGTTCAGTTACAGGGGCCATCGCGGCATGTTTGGGAGTCACAATCACCACCGACCAGGCCTTGGCCATATTGCCAAACTCAATCGGTTGCGACACGTAAAAGTGCGAGTCGGTTTGTTTGAATTGGTTTTTTGCGTTCTGACGTAGAAGCTTAGAAAGTGGTTGATAAGCAGGAGAGGTAAGACCCGAGATCGCAGCGCCATGTTGAACGTGCTGATCGGTGCTAGCCACAATCCGGCCATCTTGACTGATCACAAATAGCTCCCCGTCATTATCGGCACGTTGGGCTAAAATGGATTGAATTTGTGCGGTAGTGAGTGTACTGCCTACCATGGCAACGGCTTTGTCAAAACGGAAGACGGGGGTGGTTACATCAAACACTGTTTGGGTTTTGCCATTAATCTGCGCGGTTCCTGGATCGGTAATACAATCTTTCTGACTGGTCACTGGGCATTGATACCAGGGGTTGGACTCTGAAAAGTTCTGTGCCGCTTGAAGACGCATCTCACCATTGTTATCTACCGACACAGACGGTACGTAACGTCCATCTGCTGCACTGGTTGGGTCGCCATAATAAAAGGCATCGGCGCCTAATACGTTTTTTTGCCACTCGGTATAGATGTTGTGCCATTCCGGCTGGCGTTTCAAAATCGAATACATGATACGAGGGATATCATCACGGTCGAGGATCCGTGCCGATTTGTTCTTTTCCGCTTCTGACGTATATATCTGAGCGATGGTGCGCACGGTATCGAGGGGAGAGGCGATGTAGGCATGAATTTCTTCACTGAGGGCGGTTGCCCGATTCTGCATCTTAATCACCTGATCCCGTTTCACATTCTCTGCCACCTGAGATGACATTGCTGATTGACTGGTATTCAAGGTTGAAAGGGAGATGGTGCTAATCAACCCCAGACCGACTAACACAATGGCAGAGGCCGTTAGGCTGATTCGTTGACTGATAGAGAGGTGGCGCAATTTTTTCATAATCACTTTCCGCACAAAGAAAAAATTCGGGGATCGTCGAGCGGCGTGACGATGGGTGTCGTGCTAGCGAACAATGGCACAACAGATAACGCGCGCCGACAGTGACGATTAGTGCGCCTAGTGTTGCGTAAATAGACAGCAGACACATCCTCCTAATTCGCGCTTGTAACGGTAGCATCAAGGAGGAGATCAGGAGGGGGAGAGGGCTAATGCGAACGATCAGGTTAAGCCGATCCAGCGCACATCACATGGCCTCTATTTAGGTTGTCATATTGTGAGGATCACACCTCTTGACCCAAAACGGTCGGCGAACTCGCGCTTATTCACAATATTGTTACTAATTAGGAAGGGCGTAGTGAGATGGATGAGGTCGCAGGTGAGGGTGTTCAATATTCTGTGTCAGCTAAAAATCATAGCGCGATGTGATCATCCAGTCGACCCTCAAAATGGATTGCCAACTGCGACAGTGTGAGGTTCCAATTCTGCACCGGATGTGTCCATCGCTCAGACGCTTTTAGTATCCCTGCATACAATAATTTCAGCA
>NZ_AQOD01000085.1 GCF_000513715.1 Salinivibrio socompensis S35 | reverse complement strand
GTATCTACGCTATAGTCGCAACCCGATGTACTTGGCGATGATATTGATCATTGTTGCCGCGGGCTCTATTTTAATGCGCTATGGTGCTGGGGAATGATCCCGGCATTTATGGCTTACCTATCCGCTACCTTTATCCCCGCCGAAGAGTTTCGCTTATCGAGCCAATGGCCCGATGAGTTTGAGGCCTACAAAGCACAAGTGCGCCGCTGGATTTAAGATTAGATAAAGTAATCTTAAATATAATAAAGAATCGGGGTGAGGGAGGTAAACTCCGATTGCTTACCCTCTCTGCAAAGCCTATCATTCCCACACCTTAAACAAGATTATCTTTGAGGTTATGTCCTTAATCTCAATCTTGTTTTGTTTTTCAACGTTTATTTCGCATAATAATTTTTAGGAGTGTTGGTATGTCCTCGGCAATGCCTATGGGCAAGCTATTGCTATTGATCGTGATGTTGGCGGCGGTAGGGCAAATGACCCAAACCATGTATGTGCCTTCCATCGGTGTGATGGCGACGGACTTTGCGGTGTCACCGTCACGGCTACAAGCGGTGATGGCCTGCTATTTGATTCCGTACGGATTATCGCAGTTCATTTATGGTGCGGTGTCTGATCGAGTAGGGCGTAAACCCGTGATATTAGCCGGCCTAGTATTATTTTTAGTAGGCACCGGTGTCACCTTATTGGTGAGCTCATTTAACGGCTTTTTGATCGGCAGTGTGGTGCAAGGCGCTGGCATTGGTTGTGGCGGTGCTATGGCGCGCACACTCCCGCGTGACTGTTTTTCTGGCGCGAAGCTACATCGCGCGAATAGCCTGGTCAGTATGTGGCTGATTTTCTCTCCTTTACTCGCACCGCTGCTTGGGGGCTTTTTAACCGAAACACTAAACTGGCGCGCGAGCTACTTTTTCTTGCTATTACTGGGCATTGCCGTGTACGCCATTATGACGCTGCGATTTACCGAAACATTGCCACGTGAATCACGTCAACCTGGTCACTTTGGTGCACGTTACCGCCATGTGCTTGGCTCACGTCGCTTTCGAGGTTATTTGCTGTGCTTAGTGACCGTATTTGCCGGGGTATCACTCTTTGAAGCGGCTGCCGGTGTGATCATGTCCGATGCCATGGCGTTATCACCGCGTATCATTAGCTTGCTTTTTGTGGTGCCGCTGCCTGCCTATTTAGTGGGGGCGGGGTTATCCAGCCGATTCGCCGACAATTTAGGCTATTATGCCACGTTGGCGCTAGGTAGTGTCCTCGCACTGATGGGCGCAGGGCTGATTGCCTTACCTGGCCTGATGGGTGACGTGTCGCTTTATGCATTGATTGGCGGTGGTTGTGTCTACTTTGCCGGTGCTGGCATTCTGTTTCCTGCTGCAAGCACCGGTGCGATCAGCCCGTTTCCGCACCATGCCGGAACGGCTGGCGCGATTTTAGGCGGCACACAAAACCTCTTGGCAGGGGTGGTCACGCTGGTGGCCAGTCAGTTAGGCGTAGCCAGTCAACTCTCACTCGGGGCGATCATGCTGATACTTGGCACGCTTGCCACGATGGGGCTACTCATCAGCTACCACGCAGAAACCCATGGCGATGATCATGCTTCGCTCACCGCGCATTAATGGTTCAAGGGTCCTTGAGTCACCCGCGCGAGATACAACAACGGCAGCGAAAAGGCTGCCGTTACTGTTTGATTGGTATACCATCGACAAGATGTCATATTAGTAACCAAAAAAGAATAGGGATCTTAATGCAACTGCTTTCCGTTGCGGTTCCAAAGCATATGGCAGAATTTATTATCGGCATCACGGCTGATCAGCATGCGCGCGAACACGGGGTTAAGCACTTCGTCGCCGGCCAGTCCAATTTGCACTTCTGCACACTGAGATAAATCAATATCAGCGCCCACGTGTTCAGGCCAGTCACTGTTAACCTCGACCACAATCGCACCGCCTTCGTCTTCAAAACGCGATTCAAAAACCAGTAAATCGTCATGCTCCAAGTTATCGGGCGCCATTTCGGCAAAAATCTCAAACGCGGTCTCGATCATATCCTCTAAGTTAAGCAGGTTGTGTTGCGTCATAATTATCTCTCTTTGGGTGTGCATGTCGGCACTATAGCACGCACTAAACGGTATCTCAGCTTTCGCACATGTTAAGAATGCGGCATCACTCCAGAGATTTGGTTTGGAAAACTAGAGCCATACATCGGCAGCGCCTATGGTGATTATCACCGAGAGTGACTAAAATGGACGCAGAACCGTTGTTAGAACGTTGATTTGTGTATGCAGATGACCAACAATAGCGCGCCTGTTCAACCGTGTGTAAAAGTCGTGACTCCGTTGCATTCTCGAACTGCGTATTTGCCCGAACCCGATCGCGCGCGCCATTCCAATCTGAATTTATCCCCGTGATGATCAAAGCGGTCAAACAGTTGCGTGCTCTGCTTGGCAATCGGCTTCATAGTGTCTATGTCAGTGGCGATCTGGTCTGGCGTCGTGCAGTAGTCAAAGAAACCGTGTTATCACTGACCGTGGTGTGCCAACAGGCGTTAACGCTTGACCAATCCAATGCGTTAAATACCTTGTTGTGGCGATTGAAAACCAGCCACAGCAAAGTGATCAGTGATTGTCATATCGATATAGTGACAGTGTCACATGTAAGCGATCTATCACAAGTCTTCCACTGGGGCTTCTTTTTTAAGCACAGAGCCATTTGCCTGTATGGACAAGATCTCTCCCTCAGTTTTGGTTTGTTCGAAGCCAGTTGGGAAGTGGCAAAAGCCATGAATCCTGACGTGTCCGAAAAGCTCGCGCGTGCCAAGCAAAAGGTGACCGTCGCAACAACCTGGAATACCCAGCTCAATGTCGCACAATCGATTGCGGATACCTTAATCCGTGCTGCTTTCGGATTAGTTATGCATAAAGAAGCACGCTGGAGTGAATCATTAGAAGAGTGCGCCGAGGCATTTATCGAACATTATCCTGCCCAACAAACCGCAATTGAGCGACTTTTTATACTACTAGAACGTAAACCTGTAAAAAAACGTGCTGTTATGACCCTCCTCAATGACTTTGGCGATTGGTTGATCAAAGAATATGCCCGTATTGACTTTAAAATTGGTTAACAGGCATCAAGGGCAATAATATGCCTTAAGGTCGATTATTTTTGAGCTTATTCTGTGAGCTAACCCGCCTCATTCCCTACAAATGAGTAACAGAATCTGATCTTGGTCAATAAAATGGTGTAACAAACTTTTCACAAAAGAGAGTTTGTTGAACTATGAAACCAGAAAAGGGCATGGCGAATCGACTTTTATGATGTATTTATTCAGTATTTATGACTAAATAATTATTTACATCAGGCGTGTGATTCGATAATCTCCGTGTCATATAGTCACAGTAAGTGAATGATTAATCGACAATGTGGTTAGTTTTTGCTGTGAGATAAATAAAAATTCAGGATTCAGACGTATGCAAAAAACTGACACACTCTCCAAGAAGGCACCTTCGACGAGAAATATTCTGATGTTCGCCATCCCATCACTGCTTGGGTTGCTGTTTTTCATGACTCCCATCACTTTCGGGGATAGTGTCACCATTCCCATTGCGGTGATGGCCAGCACTGTGTTGGACTTGTTAGGTAATAGTGCAACCGCGGTCGTCACTGCCTTAGTGGTGTTGAGTGCCGTTGTTTCAGTATTGGTTACCCTGACCAAACCTGCGGTGATCACCCGTCATGGCTTCCTTAACGGATTATTTAATGTATCGCCCATTTGGTTGACCACCCGTGTGTTTGGAGCGATTTTCGTCATCATGGCGTTTTACGGGCTAGGCTCTCCGGTGATCATGGGCGAAACCACGGGCGCGTTTGTTCTGAATGAATTGCTACCCACCTTACTTTCAGTATTTATTTTTGCCGGCTTATTGTTACCACTGTTGACCAGCTTTGGCTTGCTTGAATTATTGGGCGCGGTGTTCACCAAAGTCATGCGCCCACTGTTTGGTTTGCCAGGTCGCTCGGCCGTTGATTGTGCCGCGTCTTGGTTGGGCGATGGCAGTGTCGGTATATTGATGACCAGCAAACAATATGAGCAGGGCTTTTACACCCAGCGTGAAGCGGCGGTTGTCGGCACCACCTTCTCAGCGGTATCGATCAGCTTTAGCTTGGTGGTGATTGCACAAGTTGATTTGATGCACATGTTTACCTGGTTCTACCTCACCGTGTGCTTGGCCGGTATTGTCGCGGCGATTGTGGTACCACGTTTACCGCCATTGTGCTGGAAAAATGATGCCCTAATTGATAACTCTGAGCGTCAAGGTGATGAAGAAACCCTACCAGAAGGGCATTCCACGTTAAGCTACGGTTTGCATTGTGCCCTTAGCCGCGCAGAGAAAATCCGCTCGGTGAACAGTGTGCTCAAAGAGGCTCCCAAACGCCGTCGACATGGTATTAGGTGTCTTGCCGGTTGTGATGGCAATCGGGACCGCGGCACTGATGGTGGCAGAGTATACCGACGTCTTTAGTATTCTCGGCGCGCCGTTTGTGCCTCTGCTTGAATTGCTGCACATTCCTGATGCGGTAAAAGCCTCGGAGACCATGGTGATTGGCTTTGCCGATATGTTTATCCCAGCCATTCTTGCGGCAGACATTGAAAGCGAAATGACTCGCTTTGTGATTGCAACCGTGTCGGTCACTCAGCTTATTTATATCTCAGAAGTGGGGGCACTACTGCTAGGCAGTAAAATCCCGGTAAAACTGTGGGAGCTGTTCGTGATCTTTATTTTGCGTACCTTGGTGACGCTGCCGGTTGTCGCAGGTATCGCACACCTGATTTTTTAGCGGATTGTTTATTCGCGCCAGCGGGAAAGTTCAGGCTGTGGCGTTCATACAATAGACGTTCAATATTAATACTGCGCCTCACTCTGAAAAGGGTGAGGCGTTTTTTTATGCGCTAGCGCTGGGCACAATAGCGCAGCACTTGGTATGCTAGCCACACAGTTTGTTGACCATATAGAGTGTGCTAATGGCACCTAAAAACAGGGAGACGGGATGAAAATTGTGACACTGCACGGCTTATACATGCACGGCATCTTTTTGATCCCTCTGTGTGAGCGGCTGGAAAAACAGGGCCATCAGGTGCTGAACCTGTCGTACAATACTCTGAACCCAGATTTCGATGAGATTAACGCTAAAATTGATGCGTTTATAGGTCAAGCGCCCGCGATTCTGATTGGTCACTCAATGGGTGGCTGATTATCCGACGTTACCTCGAGCGCCAAACTGATCGCCTCTCTCCCTGCATGACAAATATTCGCGCTGTGATCACCTTAGGCACCCCGCATCAAGGCGCTCAACTCGCCCGTGTGTTTGGCGATTTAGGTTGGGGTGGCTGGCTATTTCAACGCAGCGAACACCTGTTGATTCCAGATACCGTCAACCCTTGGGTTGGCCTGCCACCGCTGCACAGCCTCGCCGGCGATTGTCCCTTCGGCCCCGCAGCCATGCTATTAAAAAAACAAGTCTGTGATGGCACCGTGCTGGTCGAAGAAACTAAAATCGACGGCATGACTAGCCATGATGTCTATCCGGTCACCCACATCGCCTTACTATTCTCGCGTCGAGTGAGCGATAAAGTGATTGCTATTATTGATGATTACTCAGTGCTTACTAGAACGGCCACAGAATCAGCGAATTAGTTGCATGGTACTCTCAATTAACAAGATGTGGAGGCGATTCCTTTTTAGACATAATAGTATCCATTTTATGTCTTTAATCTGTATAATGGATACTATTATGTCTAATATGGTTTTTTTATGCGTTATTCACTCCTTGACGACACTGACGTTAGCCAAGCGTATGCAGAGCACTTACGCACTTTGCGCAAACAAGCAAAGCTATCACGTGCTGCGTTGGCCGAGCGCAGTTGTGTGCCTGCATCAACCATTAAGAAGTTTGAGCTGACAGGGCAAATTTCATTTCGCCAATTACTGCTTCTTTGGCAGACGCTCGATTCGTTGGATCGGCTCTATCAGTTGACTCAACCTGATAAAGGACGAAGTGCTTTGCCAAGTAGTATTGATGAGGTGTTAAAAGATGAGTTTTAAACCGACTCAAAAACTGAGCGTCGTTCGCACCCTAAGCACAGGCGAGCGTGTACCCGTCGGTACGCTAGCGCAAAACCGTCAGGGCGTTTTTTTTCAATATGACGGCGCAAATATCCACCGGCAGTCAATACAGTACAGGCCGTTTACATATGCATAGTGTATGCGGGTTACTTGATGCGGATTATAGAACCCCAAGTCTTGACTATATTGACTTGGTTAAAGCAAGCCGTCAGTTATGTAAATCGCCTGCAGCAGGACAACTTCAATTTCGCCGAGCCATATTTAATCTTCTGGCGTCTAATCAGGACGATCACAGCAAGAATTGGGCTTTTTTACAGTTGGATAATAACCAATGGCAGCTAGCACCTTTTTACGATGTTACCTATAGTCCACATCCGTTCAATGAACACGCGACGGCGTTTGGTGGTCATGGTAACGCACCACCGGTTAACCTCATGCAAAAATTCGCAGCCAGTGCAGGCTTTGCTAACTGGAACGATGCGAAACACGTGATCCAAGAGGTATCTGAAGCACTTGGCCAGTTTACACACCTTGCATCTCAACTTGGTGTGACTAAAAAGACAGTCTCTGAGATAAATAAAACGCTCAACCAGCGAAGGATAGAAAATGCACCTCTCTTGAACTAGAGTAGTTGCACGGTGCTAAAAAAGCCCCTTTATTTATAAACTCAAGGGGCACAAGTTATTTGGTTGGATGGCTAACTAATTTCTCTTAACATTCTGACTAATCGCCTCTTCAGTCCAGAGTTGTCTAGTAATCAAAACAAAGGCTCTTCATTGGCGAGCCACTTGGCGACAAAGCTGCCATCAGGATCGTATTGCGCGGCTTGCTTGTCGAGATTAAATCGACGGCTGCCGCGTGGGTCTGCGCCTACGCCTGCCAAATATTGCCAATTGCCATAGTTGGCCGCCACATCAAAATCAATCAGCTGCTGCTCAAAATACGCCGCGCCATAACGCCAATCGACCCCAAGCTCGTGAATTAAACAGCTAGCGACTAATTGGCGGCTGCGGTTTGAGATCCACCCGGTGTGCTTTAACTGGCGCATCGCCGCATTCACAATCGGGAAATCGGTACTGCCTTCTCGCCATGCCATAAACGCCTCAGCATAAAACGTGGTGAGCGGACGTTTATTGGCAATGCCTTTGAAGCGGAAAAAGCGTGCACCGTAGTGATACAGCATCCACTGGAAGTATTCGCGCCACAGCAACTCAAAATATAACCAGTAGGTGGATTCGTTCTGCTCGACATTGCGCTCATAGCGGCCTAACTCCGCGGCCACCCAACGTACCGATAAACAACCGTTGGCTAGCCACGCCGATAAACGGGAAGAAAAATCCCACCCATCAAGGCCATTACGCGTTTCTTTATAACGCTGCACCCGATGCGTGTCCCATAAAAAATGATTCAACTGGGCGCGACCAGCAATTTCACCACCTTGATACGGGGCGATCCGACGGTCCGATAGCGGCGCAGGCTCAGATTTAATGCCCTCCAGCGGGGGCGGTAATGACTCCGGTACAGGCAACGGTAAGCGCGGTTGTATCCCTTTCTTTTCTACCGCTTTACGAAACTGGGTAAACGTTGGTGGGATCTCAGGTAAATCGAATGGTAACTGGTGCTGGGTAAATAGGGTATGCGCATCAGACACCACCACCCGCTGAGGAAAACGGCTAACCAAGGTATCCACCTGCTGGCGCTCACGCGTGCCAGGGTGATCGGTCACGCCAATCAGATCAAACTCATGATCCATACAAAGGTCGGCCACCACTTCCAGTGGATTACCGGTGCGAATAATCAGCTTTTGCCCCATGGCATCAAGGGCGCGATGCAGCTCGGTCAGACTTTGCCACAAAAATGCCTCACGTTGAGGACCCAAATGTTTGCTTTGAAAATGATCCGCTCGCGACCATTTAGGATCAATAACAAACACACACGTTAGCGCATCACAACTTGAGGCTAAATTAGCGAGTGCAGGATTGTCGTGTATTCGAAGATCGTGGCGAAACCACATCAGTCCACGTTGCATACATATCTCCTTTTTCTCTTTAATACGCTGTGATGTCGATATCGGATTGCTCACCCAGTGTGGCTGCTTAGCGATTAAACAGCCACACTGTCACCAAGGTGGTAGACATTTCCACAGATATCGCCGGTGGAGAGGGCGTGTCTACGGTATCACTTAGATTTGCCGCTGGCGCTGCGCCACCATGCCAATAAATACAAAGGTGGCCACCAAACCAGTAAACAGCCAATGTTCCGGCCAGCCATGCATTTTTGTCGCTAACCACGGCGACACCGTGATAATAAATGCTCCGTAACCAAAAGCATTGATCGCTACAAATACCAAGGTGCGAACAACAAAATGATGTCCGGTCAATAAACGGCGTAAGGTACGGTTAATATCGTTACCAAACACCACGAGGAGTGACGCCACAATCGCCACCGCAATATCATTCAGCCAGGGCGTTAACCACGCGCCAGCCTGAGAGAGCCAAGAGATTAAAATATTCATAATGATTTACACTGTGTAGAATGCAGCTAGGTTACTGATTTCTGCTGGCGACTTCCAGTGTGGACTGAGGTCGCACCCGGTTGAACCGCACCCGGTTGGATCATCGCTAGCTGGCGCGCATAAGGTAAGGAGAAAGCATGAAGATCGCATCGATCGGGCTTGGCGACATCGCCCAAAAAGCATATTTGCCCATATTGGCCAACTGGCCCGGGTTAGAGTGGGTATTGTGTAGCCGCGATAGCCAAAAGCTGGCCGCGCTCGCACAGCAATATCGGGTAACAAATACTGCTACCGATATCCATGAATGTTTGGCCCTGGGAGTGGATGGGGTCATGATCCACAGCGCAACTGACTCGCATGCGGCTTTGATTCGTCCTGCCTTGAAGCTGGGGTGCCGGTGTTTGTCGATAAACCCGTTGCCCCTTCAGGCGCGGATGTTGAAACCTTATTTAACCTGGCTGAGCAGCATCAAACGCCGTTGTTTGTTGGGTTTAATCGCCGTTACTTACCCCTATTAAATACCCACCTGAACGATCAGCGTCCCGAAGATGAACTAGGCACACCGCTATTATCGTTGCGCTGGGAAAAACACCGACACGCGCTGCCTGATGCCCCGCGCCGCTTTATTTTTGATGACTTTATTCATCCGCTCGACAGCATTAATGTGCATGGCGACATGAGTATTGACGATTTAGATGTGTTCGCACAATTTGGAGAAGGGTTACTGGGCCGATTAGATGTGCGCTGGCACCGCGATAACAGCCTGTTTGAAGCTAGCATGAACCGCCAATACGGTGCGACCAAAGAAACTATTGCCGTCGCATATCGCAATGAGTGCTATTTCTTTGATGGCTTTACCCGAGGCGAGCGTATGCAAGATAACGTCATCACCCAACTTGCACTGCCAGATTGGACTGGGATGCAAGCAAGCAAAGGGTTTGAGGCGATGCTAACCCACTGGTTTGAAGTGGTTGGCGCAGGCTGGGTAGAGACAGCACTGACTCAACGCAATGTCTCAACCCATTGGACCGCCGACGACTTGGTGGTGTACTGCGACGCACTGCGCGACAGTGACTAATCGATGCCAGCATCTTCTTTCGTGCGGTCGGGTTACACCTGCGTCGCTTCTGCAGTGGACTCGCCGGTTAAATAGGGCAGTAACAACGCGCGCACATTTAATGTGACATTGAGCTTTGCGGCCAATAAATATAACCCGGCAATTTTACGATGCAAAAACAACGCATCCGCCGGCGGCGTATGCCAATAACCTTGTTCCATACTCAGTGCCATCCCACGGTTACGTAAGCGCGTCGCTAAATCGGCTTGACCAAACGCAAACGGCGCATCCGCTGCAATGGGCTCACAGGCAGTGTTTACTAGCTCCAGCACACTGGCTTTTTGTTCCGGCAAGATATCCTCGGCAAAAAAGCCAATTTGAGTGAGCGCCGCTTCAATCCCTGCATTGTCTTTTTCAATCGCCGCTAAAAACAGCTTACGGTAACCTTCGGTAAACGTCGGCGCATACTGACGCGTAGCACCAAAATCGAGCAGCACCACACGCCCGGTGTCCGGCTGATACAAGTAGTTGGCAAAGTTAGGATCAGTTTGTACCTCTCCAAACACAAACACCTCTTCAAACAGCAATTGGAACAAACGGCTGACTACCTGCTGACGCACGACTTCTGAGGCGCGATCAAGTTGCTCTATCGGCTCGCCCTCCATAAAACTCATGGTCAGAATACGATCGGACGTGAGGGCTGAATGCACCTTAGGGACCACTAAGCCATCAGCCTCTTTCAAATGGATGCCAAACCGGGTCAGTGACTGCGCTTCTTTCAGGTAATCAGCTTCATCATGCAACTGTTGCTTAGCCTCATCAAGCAAGGCTTGGTAGTTGGCTTCTTTGGGGATCAAACCACTTAGGCGCAGTAGGGTGATCACATTATCCACATCGCTATCAATGCTGTCTTTAATGCGCGGATATTGCACCTTCACCGCCACCTTTTCACCTGGCATCGGTATAAGCCTCGTGGACTTGGCCAATTGAGGCTGAGGCAATCGGTGAGAAACGAAAATGGGCGAACTCAGCCTGCCAATTGTCTCCCAGCTGTTCATTGAGAACGGTTTTGAGCTGCGCCGGAGGCATGGGGGTGGCGTTGTTACGCAACCGCGCAAGTAAATCGCTAAGCTCTGGCGGGATCAAATCGCCGGCATCCATCGACAACAGCTGGCCCACTTTCATTGCCGCGCCGCGCAAGTCCGCCAGTTTATCCGCCACCTGGGCAATATTGGCCGGCGACATCACTAAATCTTTGCGACTCGGGCGATTCCCCTGTGCAAACTGCTTTGTGCCTTCCCACGCCACATTTGACGCCACTCGCCCCGCCAACGAGGCCAGCGCCCCAAAGCGAGACCATTTACCATGCGGAACCTTGCTGCTTTTCATAACCATCTCCTTATCACCCACTAAGTGTACGGTATAAATCAGGGAATGGTTTGGTAGAGACTTCGGTCACTCCTTTTATTCGCTGCCACGCAAGAGCATGGGAACGAGTAATGTGTGATCTTGTTCCATGAGATAACCGAAATGACTTATAAAGCGAGTAATAAATTACATACCATAGCTCCTATTTTTGGTGAGCAGTTATTCAGTTAAACTGAATTTTCAATATAGGGGTGTCAATTGTATGGCGATTTGTCGATTTAACGTGGATAAATTCACACACAATATCGAAAGTAATTTAGAGTTAATGGGGCTTCCTGTACCCAAAACAGTGTTTGGTAGTATGGCAACAATGTCAGGTGCGCTAGCGAGTATTGAAGCGGCTTTAATGACTAAAGCTGCTGATGTCTCGATTAGTGTAATTGCTAGTCGAGCTGCAGGAACAACAGTAGCAGGTGTCACAGCTTCTTTTTATGCTGGCGCGATTATTGGTTCAGCATTGAGAGCGTCAACAAGTGCGACGTCATGCAGTGGCGAAGAGCTTAAAAGAGCTTTTCAAGAGCTTGGTTTACCTTTATGGGCTGCGAATGATGCTTTACGCCAACCAAACAGCCACAACTTGTTAAGGAATCAATAATCATGAGCCGATTAAAGGATCGAACGTTATTAATCCTCGTTGCATTGGCGGCTGCGGTAGGTGCTTATGCCTTTTGGAACACGTTAGGGGAGTTCGCGTTAATAGTTTTTCCGTTAATCGCGTTATATGCCTATTTAGTCGAGCGGCCCAGGTTTAAGCAATGAGCTTTCGCGTGAATGAGTGCCATAGCAAACACCACACGACCCAATATTCGCGCGGCAGAGCTCAGTACGCTTGGCCAAGATCTCGACAAATTGGTGGGGCAATTTAAAGTCGCTTAACTGGCTGTGTCTTCGGCGTATCACGCAAAATGAACTAAAAACTAAATAAGGGCGCTTACGGCAATCGCTCTTTCGCTTTACAATGCCTATTTTAGCGGTATTATTTTCACGCAAACGTTTACGTGATTATTTTATGCTCTGCTGAGAGGGTTTCATGCTGTCTGATGTCGAAATCTGTCGTAACACCACACTGACCCCTATTTCCGCCATTGCCAAGCAAGCTGGCTTACTGGATTCCGAGTTTACAACGCAAGGCAATTACAAAGCGAAGGTCTCCCTCGATTGCTTAAAGCGTCTTACACCCAATAAAACCGGCAAACTGGTGCTGGTCACGGCGATTACTCCTACGCCGTTGGGCGAGGGGAAAACCGTGACCACCATTGGCCTGGCGCAAGGGCTAGCGAAACGCAACCAATCGGTTACCGCCTGTATTCGTCAACCCTCTATGGGCCCCGTGTTTGGGGTGAAAGGCGGCGCGGCCGGCGGCGGCTATTCGCAAGTGGCACCGATGGAAGAACTGAACCTCCATCTTACCGGTGATATTCATGCAGTGACAGCGGCGCACAATTTGGCTGCAGCGGCCATTGATGCGCGTCTTTACCACGAACAGCGTATAGGTTATGACGATTTTGAAGCGAGAAGCGGCCTAAAAGCGTTAAAAATCGACCCAAGTCGCGTGGTTTGGAAGCGGGTGATGGATCACAATGACCGTGCTTTGCGAATGGTTACCGTGGGCAAGAACGAGCCGGGCAAAACCATTAATGGCTATGAGCGTGAGGGCGGATTTGATATTTCAGCAGCTTCTGAGTTAATGGCGATTCTGGCGCTGGCAAGTGATCTTCGCGACTTGCGTCAGCGCATTAGCCGTATTGTATTGGCTTATAACCATGCCGGTGAGCCAATCACCACCGAAGATTTGCAAGTGGCGGGCGCAATGGCGGTGAGCATGAAAGAGGCGATTGAGCCACGCTGATGCAAACCCTAGAAGGGGTGCCGACACTGATTCACGCAGGCCCGTTTGCCAATATTGCCCATGGCAATTCATCGATAATTGCCGATAACATTGCTCTTAAGCTGGGTGATTATACGGTGACCGAAGGTGGCTTTGGCTCAGACATGGGATTTGAAAAGGCGTGTAATATCAAAGCACAAAGCTCAGGTAAAGCACCAGATTGTGCGGTGATTGTAGCGACGTTACGTGGTCTAAAAGCCAACTCAACGCACTATAACTTTTTACCTGGACAACCCCTACCAGACTCGCTCTTTGCAGATGATAGCGATGCTCTAACGGCAGGGTTTGAGAACCTAAAGTGGCACATCAACAACGTAAATCAATACGGTGTACCGGCGGTGGTGGCAATTAACCGCTTCCCACAAGACAGTGATGAAGAGCTTACCGCTCTAAAAGAGATGATCGAGCGTTGYCAAACCAAGTGCAAGTTGCCATCAGTGAGGGCTTTGCTCGCGGCGGTGAGGGCACCTATGAACTGGCAGAAAAAGTGATCGCTCAATGTGAAACCGACTCATCATTTTCACCTTTGTACCGCGCTCATCAAAGTTTGGAAGAAAAGCTGATGGCCGTTGCGGAAGTCGGTTATGGGGCGGGGAGCGTGACGTTAAGTGAAACTGCGAAACAGCAATTGCAACAATTTAAAGCGCAAGGGTATGACAGTCTGGCGGTCTGTTTGGCGAAAACGCCGCTGTCTGTTTCAACCAATGGCGCGATAAAAGGCGCTCCCCACGGCTTTGATGTACCGATCCGCGAGTTAAAACTGTGCGCCGGTGCTGGGTTTATCTATGCCTTATGCGGCAACGTGATGACCATGCCCGGTCTCCCGGAAAAACCGGCGTTTATGAACCTCGACCTCGATGATGAGGGTAATATTGTTGGGTTAAGTTAATGACTTAGCGCCCGAACAGAGTGCTAGGATTATTAGATGACGTTGCTCGTTTAAAGGCGAATTCAATGGATGATCAACAAATTACTGATAAAGCTATAAAGCAAGCAAAAGCAATGAAAAAAGTGATTGCCAGAAAGCTTGTTGATCATTTGCCCGAGGAGGAGGAAGCGGCTTCTGTATTTATGGCAGGGTCGCCAGGCGCAGGTAAAACGGAAGCGGCTAGAGCGATGGTGCGTGTTTTCAAGAATGAGCACGACCTGACATTGGTGCACATAGAGAACGACGAGTTAAGAAAGGAGTTTGAAGATTATCAAGGTTATAATTCGCCCTTGTTTCAGCGTCCAGCTACAATCTTGGTAGAGGCTATTCATGATCGTGCTTTGAAGCGAAGAGTAAGCTTTATTCTTGATTCAACGCTTTCCAACTTCGATAAAGCCAAAGATAATATTGAACGATCCTTGAAAAAAGGCCGCTTTGTTATGATTGTTTTTGTATATCAAGAGCCAGTGCAAGCTTGGCGGTTAGTGAAAGCGAGAGAAAGCGTTGAAGGCCGTCGTGTCCCTAGGGCGTGTTGATCTTTGCTGTACACATTTTATTCAGCAATACATCGGCAGCCACATTATAGTAAACGCCAGTGATACCATACTGGCGTAATTTCTTGCTAACTTATCATATCTCGTTGATATTGCTCGGAAGTGCTTAATCCTCGCGAAAGCATTCTCAACTAAATGTCGATACTTATAGAGACACCAATCCAT
>NZ_AQOD01000084.1 GCF_000513715.1 Salinivibrio socompensis S35 | reverse complement strand
AGCAATATCAAGAGATATGATAAGTTAGCAAGAAATTACGCCAGTATGGTATCACTGGCGTTTACTATAATGTGGCTGCCGATGTATTGCTGAATAAAATGTGTACAGCAAAGATCAACACGCCCTAGGTGTTTGACCTGAATATCGAGAATCTCAGGTAGTTTATCCGCGGGTTAAAAAACCGTAAGGTAAAGCAAAGTCAGTGAAATCGAGGGAATGATGAAACTAAACGCAGACATGGGTGAAAGCTTTGGTGCGTGGACGATGGGAATGGATAGCATACTGATGCCGTGGATTGATATGGCCAATATCGCGTGTGGTTTCATGCCTCTGATCCTGATGTGATGGCGGCCACGGTGAACTTGCGGTGACGCATAAGGTCAGCATTGGTGCTCATCCCGGCTACGCCGATAAGCAGGGCTTTGGCCGTCGCAATATTGATCATACCCCAGCGCAAATCAGCAATCTCATTCGCTATCAAATCGGTGCATTACAAGGGATCTGTGCGCGATTTAATGCGAGCCTTGATTATGTGAAGCCCCATGGTGCGCTGTATAACACTATGATGGTGGATAATGATTGCTTTGAGGCGGTGTTGGCTGCGGTGGCTGATACGCTGCCCAATACACCTTTAATGGTGCTGGCACTGCCTGATAATCGTCAGCATCGCCAGCTTGCCCAACAAGCCGGTGTGCCGCTGATTTTTGAGGCCTTTGCTGATCGAGCCTATCTGGCGTCAGGGCAATTAGCGCCGCGTGGTCAACCGGGCGCTGTGTTAGATGACGCCAATGCGATGATCGCGCAGGTGTTGCAGTTATCTCAACATGGCACAGTAACCACTCTTGAAGGACAAACGCTCTCCCTCTCGCCGGATACGGTGTGTGTGCATGGAGATAACCCACAATCCGTGGAGGCGATAAAACAACTTAGAAAGGCCTTAACACCATGACACTCAAGGTTGAGCAAGTCAGTGAAACGACGGTAATGATCCGGTTGGGCAATACAATCGATCTTGCTTTAGTTCCACAGTTATCCGCGTTGTGTGAGGGAATCCAGCAGCACTTTGGTCGTGGTGTGGTTGAGTTAATCCCTGCCTACACCAGTGTTTTGGTGGAAGTGAATGTTCGCTTACTGTCGCCAGAAAGGTTGAAAACTTGGGTGATTCATCAAGGCGAGTCACTGCTAGCCACCGGTGATTCTGGGGGCGGAAAACAAGTGACCTTGCCGGTGTATTATCATCCCTCGGTCGGGCCGGATCTGGCTGCGGTCGCCGAGTTTGCCGGCGTGAGTGAGCAAGAAGTGATTGAGCGACACAACCAACGAACTTACACCGTCTGTGCGATTGGTTTCGCCCCCGGCTTTGCATTTCTTGCTTCGGTGAATGAGACGATAGCCATGCCGCGTCATGCTACGCCTCGTCATCAGATCCCCGCCGGCAGTGTGGGCATTGCACAACAGCAAACCGCGGTGTATCCGGCGGCGTCGCCCGCAGGCTGGCAAATTATTGGTAATTGTCCCAAGGTGCTGTTCAATCCCCGTCAATCGCCAATGATGCCGTTTGATGTGGGGGATACCGTCCGTTTTGAGCCCATGTCAGAGTCCGATTATCGCGCGGCAGGAGGTCAATGGTGGCAGGATTAACGGTGCTCGACCCCGGTGTATTGAGCTTGGTGCAAGACGCGGGACGTTATGGTGTGGGCCAGCTTGGTTTAAGCCAAGGCGGACCGGTAGATTGTCATGCGTTTGCTTGGGCGAACTACTTACTCGATAACCCCGCGAATACACCGCTTATCGAGATCACCATGGGTCAGGCACGTTTTCGTGCTGACCACGGTATTTCGATCGCTATCACCGGCGCAGACATACAACCTTGTATCAATGGTCAGCGCGTGGGCATGTGGCAGACGTTGACGCTGAATGCCGGTGATGAGCTGAGTTTGAGCTACGCCCGCCGTGGCTTGCGAGCCTATCTCGCGGTGCGTGGCGGCTGGGCGGTAGATGGCGCATTTGGCAGTGCCGCGACGGTGATGCGCAA
>NZ_AQOD01000083.1 GCF_000513715.1 Salinivibrio socompensis S35 | reverse complement strand
GCAATTTCATCGGTTGTATGACCAAAGTGACGATCGGGGACGGGTGGCATTTCACTGGTAACAAGAACAACGGGCGCCGTTACAATCCCCTCATTCACGCTAATCCCCGTGATCGCGCCTTCAATGGTTTGTGCATTCCCCTCATGATGTAATGTCTCGACTTCATCGCTTTGATGTTCGATAACGCCATCATCAACGGCTTGTTTTTCGCCAAAGTGATCATGTGCAAGTACTTTAAATGCTGCTATTGCATCCACGGCTTGGGGACCAAGGGCATGGATGGTTATGGAGTCATTACAACGGACACCAAGCTTCGCAATGCTATTGAGGCTTTTTGCATTGACCTGTCGATCGCCCTTTTGTAGCCAGATTTGACTGTCAAAATGCGCCAGTGCGCCAACAATGGCGGCGGCTGGCCGAGCATGTAATCCATGTGGATTTTGCACGATCCAGTCGTATGTCAGCGTTTCTTTATCCTGCATCGCTGTTTGCGCGGGTTCCGCGTCTGTTGATGGCTGATCATCCAGATGCACTTGTTTTACACTCAAGGCATTTTGCGCTTCCTCAACCACGGTTGCCAACGGTAACCCTGCTGCTGCTGCCACCGACGCAGCCATCGTTCCTTCGACGATGGGCGCTGAAATTAACGTCACACTTTCCCTTAATTGATCATCAAGGAGATCGAGTGCCATTTCTGCACTCAGTAACGCACTGCCAAGATCCATCAAGACAATAACGCCCTTTTCATCATGTACACGCTCTATCGCCTCCATGACAGCAATAGTATCGGTACCTATCGGGTTTTCAGGATCATCAACACCTGCTGCAATAGCGATATTCGCTTTTCCTTGAGTCATTTGGGTCGCCAATTCAGCGACCCCCTCAGCAAGGCGACGACTATGAGAGACAACAACAATTCCCACCATCTTAATTACCTGCTATTGCTTGCTTTAGTGCTTTAATCATTAATAGAGAGGACGTTGCACCGGGATCTTGGTGGCCGATACTGCGCTCACCTAAATAACTCGCGCGTCCTTTTTTCGCTTGCATTTCAATGGTGGCTAATACATTCGCTTCCGCGAGCTCAACCATCTCATTATGTAAGTGATCAGCACTCGTGCCCTTATCTAACGATGCCTTTATGCTGGTCAAAACCGGTAGCCAAACATCACACATGGTTTTGTCGCCTAATTCGGCTTTACCACGAGAGACCACACCATCGACTCCACTTTTTAGCGCGTCGATCAGTTCTTCAAAGGTCAATTGTTCTCGGGTCCCGACAGCCGCTGCTGTGCGAATAAATAACGTGCCATACAACGGGCCGCTTGCGCCTCCGACACTAGACAATAATGTCATACCCGTATTTTTTAGAATGCTACCAATGTTTTGCTCGACGATTTGTGGCAGTTTTTCCGCGACTTTCTTAAAGCCACGATTCATGTTGAGACCATGGTCTGCATCGCCGATATCACGATCAAGATCCGTGAGAAAATCTTGATTGTCTTGATAGGTTGTCGCACACAACTCTAACCAGTGAATAATATGTGTTTTTTCAATTTGCATGTTATTTCCCCTGTTACCAGTTGATTGCGGCTGTGTCGACGGGCGCATCAAAAAGCTCCAACATCTCTTTATCGGCTTTGAGTAAGGTGATTGACACCCCTTCCATATCAAGCGACGTACAGAAGTTACCTACCCTATTCCGTACGATGCGGAATCCCGCTTGCTCGCACTGATGAGCAAGACGACGATACACGCCGTAAAGCTCAGAAATTGGCGTGCCGCCCATACCATTGACCACCACGATGTAGTCATGATCGGCAGAAAAAGGCTCAATACTAGAGACTACCTCATCCCATTCGCCTTCTTCGCGATTCCAAATCCGTAATGTACGCTGGTAAGGCGCGTTCTCGGCGATTTCAGCAAACATCTCATCCACTAAGGTGTCGACGTCTGTGTATTGCATGCGTTTGATACCAGGCTCACCATGAATACCGACACCAAACTCCACTTCATTGTCTTCTAAGATAAACGACGGTTTACCTGCCGCTGGCACAACACACGCATTGAGCGCCACACCAAAGGATCGGCACTGGTTATTGACGCGTCGAGCAAGCGCTTCGCACTGTGCCAACGTATAACCTTTACTTGCCGCAGCGCCGACTAATTTCTCCACTAACACAGTACCTGCCACGCCACGACGGCCAGCGGTATAAAGGCTATCTTTCACGGCCACATCATCATCCACTAAGACCGACCCAACCTTGATACCATCGGTATGAAGTAGCTCCACGGCAGTTTCAAAATTCAACACATCGCCCGTGTAGTTTTTAATAATAAAAAGCACGCCCTCGCCGGTATTCACTTGGTTGCCACACTCATACATTTGATCCGGTGTTGGCGACGTAAATACTTCTCCCGGGCACACTCCAGTCAACATGCCTTTACCAATAAAACCCGCGTGCAGTGGCTCATGACCACAACCACCACCAGACACTAACGCGACTTGCCCAGGTGTTTCCTCATGCCACATATAGCGAGGTTCATAGTTGGCTTTTAGCTCAGGACGGGACAACGCGAGGCCTTCCATTTGTTGCAAGACAACATCATCGACTTGATTGATTAGTTTTTTCATCGTTCTATCTCATTCCATTTATTTTTACGTAGGGTATGAAGTCATCTTAAGCAGAGAAAACCGGGGCTCAACAAAAATAATTTTGTTCCATAATGGAACAATTGATCCTCTTATTTCGTTTCAATTTGGAACACTCGCAACGGCACTTGCCTGAATAGTGATCGATGCCAAAAAGCATTGTTTTTTTGTTTTTGCTCGCGCGACTTATTTGACACTGCGGTCATAAAAGCACACTTCAAATCCGCGATATCCTTTCTCGTTTGGGCTGTCAGTCCTAATATAGCGCCTCCCCTACAATGGTTTTTCATTGCAGAAAACACACATAATAAAGAATAAAGGTCTGAATTATGGATAAAATAATTATTAGCCCCAGTAAATACGTCCAAGGTGAACAAGTACTGAGCTCGATTGCGCACTATGTAAAGAGCCTTGGTGAGAAACCATTAGCCATCGCCGATGAATTCGTCACCAACTTGATCGGTGATACGGTAAAACAGAGCTTTGCTGATGAAGATGTTTCGCTAACAACCAATATTTTTAATGGCGAGTGTTCCCGTGTTGAGATTGAGCGCATCACTGATATTTGTGCGACACAGCAACATGATGTCATCGTCGGTATTGGCGGCGGGAAAACACTAGATACGGCAAAAGCGGTTGCGTTCTACACCAACATTCCCGTTGTTGTGGTGCCGACTATCGCGTCTACAGATGCGCCAACGTCGGCTCTCGCCGTTATCTATACCCCAGAAGGTGAATTTTCTGAATAC
This sequence comes from Salinivibrio socompensis S35, assembly GCF_000513715.1. GTDB lineage: Bacteria > Pseudomonadota > Gammaproteobacteria > Enterobacterales > Vibrionaceae > Salinivibrio > Salinivibrio socompensis. The sequence continues at coordinate 1,669 of NZ_AQOD01000083.1, read as the reverse complement.
TTGATGATCCCTAAAAATCCGGACATGGTGATCATGGATACGTCTATCATCGCTAAAGCACCGGTTCGCTTGCTGGTTTCCGGGATGGGTGACGCGCTATCAACTTACTTTGAAGCTCGTGCAAATATGACGTCAGGTAAAGCAACTATGGCCGGTGGGCTCGCGACACGGTCTGCACAAGCGCTCGCAAAACTGTGTTATGAAACATTACTTGAAGATGGCTTAAAAGCAAAAATCGCAGTGGAAAATGGTGTGAGTACGAAAGCCGTCGAAAATATTATTGAAGCCAATACCTACTTAAGCGGTATCGGTTTTGAGAGCAGCGGGCTGGCCGGCGCGCATGCGATCCATAACGGCCTCACCAAGCTTGAGGAGTGCCATCACCTTTACCATGGTGAAAAAGTGGCATTTGGTACACTGGTTCAACTCGTGCTAGAAAACGCGGCAATGGAAGAGATAACTACCGTCCTCGCTTTCTGCCGTTCCGTTGGCCTACCGACCAATCTTTTTGATATGGGCGTAAAAACGCTAAATCATGCGACGTTGCGTGCAGTGGCGGAAGCATCAACGGCTGAGGGAGAGACTATCCATAACATGCCATTTCCTGTCACCGCAGATAACGTTTATGCCGCCATGTTGACCGCGCATCAATTGGGCCAATAGGCAGACTGTTGCCAATATACCAAATAGGGTGGTCTTTTCAGACACCCTATTCAATAGCGTGAGTATCGGTAGTGTTCAGAATTCTGTGTCATTTCGTTAAACTACACCAAAAAGGGATGACACATGACTAAACCAACATTCGATATGGATACCGCCTTGCAAGCTTTGCGTGAAGGTAAAGACCTCACCGGCAAAGATGGTATTTTAACCCCCCTCATCAAGCAGCTCACTGAAGCAGCCATGCAAGCTGAGCTTGATGAACACCTCACTGATAAAAAGCAGCCTAACCGTAAGAACGGCTCTACATCAAAGTCAGTTAAAAGCCCTGCCGGCAGCTTTGAACTCAGTACACCACGCGACCGAGCAGGCTCGTTCGAGCCGCAATTAGTGAAAAAGCACCAAACGCATTTAACCGATGAGCTGGAGCGCAAAATCCTCGCGATGTTTTCTCTAGGTACCAGTTACCAAGATATCCGCATGCACATCGAAGAGTTGTACGGTATTCATGTGTCCAACGGTACCATCAATGCCGTGACTGATAAGCTACTGCCTGAGCTTCAGGCTTGGCGTGAGCGGCAATTAGAAGCGGTCTATCCGATTGTCTGGCTCGATGCCATTCACTATAAAATCAAAGAGAACGGGCGCTTTATCACTAAAGCGGTGTACACCATTCTCGGCCTCAACGTTGAGGGGAAAAAAGAGCTGCTGGGCCTTTACCGCGACCGTTAAATAACAGTAATAGATCAAAACTGGGGACCACGGTCAAGACATCTGTGACACTAAAATCTGTAAATGATCGCTAGATCACACTATTTTAATTCATTAATTGGCTGCGGAATGACGGCTTTACCTGTCAGAGTCTGAAGGTGCCCATCATTGGCTCAGCGTGCTGACCGACCTGCACAACCGTGGTGTACAAGATATCCTTATTGCGTGCGTTGATGGCCTTAAGGGCTTCCCTGAAGCGATTGAAAGTATCTATCCCAAGACAGAGATACAGCACTGC
>NZ_AQOD01000082.1 GCF_000513715.1 Salinivibrio socompensis S35 | reverse complement strand
TGCAAGCACCGGCACAAACTTGAGCATCGGGCCATAGGCCTGATTGACCGCCCATTGACGCTTCGTCTCTAGACGAGATCGCATCGCCTCGGCTGAGGGAAAGTGGATGGTGACATTTAGCAAAAAGCTTCCGCGTAAACCGCGACTGCCCGTCATCATGTCGCCCGCAAAACTTGCGGCATGACCAAACCAGATCCGCTCAGGCAAGCGCTTAAACGATAAGGTTTTGACTCGGTAATCGCCCAGCATCAGACCTTGGCTATCGACTTTGATAGCTCGGTCATAATCCAACACTTGCTCCCGAAGTGGTTTATCTGCCTCACTGCGGATTGGAGATGGATTACGCCAGGAAGCATCTTTTCCCCAGTTAAGCTGCGCACTTAATGCCGCGAGCCAGTTTCGATCAGTCATCTCAGTAACGCGAAAACCAACCGTTGTCAGCGCCTGCGAGAAAGAAGCACGAAGCGCGGATGCTCGACTCAACTCACGCTCCGTCGGTATAGGACTTTCCAAAGGCAATTTGCAGGTGACGATCAGTTGAAAGTTGCGTACCTGAGTCTGGGTCGATTCTTCTATCGGTTGAACCGTGCCCCCATCGAGGAAATCCGCACGTTTGCGTATCGACGCCCTGAGCAATGGATCGGATTGACGATGCCGTAAGCCCATCATGCGTTGAAGGTCGGTTTGAATATCAGGCGAGGCGTATAGACCAAATTGCAGCAAAGTGTCTTTTGGCCAGTCGTTGTTGAGTAGAACATTAACCCTGTCTGCAACAGACTCATCACCACCCGGCAATGGGTCACATAGAAAACCAAAGCCAACACTCTGGTCTTCCATGAAAAACAGTTGCTCATCGTCTGAATAGGCCAATACTGGCAACAGCTCAGAAGCGCGTTGCCCTGAATACAGAGAGGCTTTCATTAACGCCCCTCCAACCAAGCAGAAAGGTCATAAGGACGGCCTCGGCTGATGCGACCATCATTGGCGACAATGAAAGGCACACCTTGAATGCCCAGGATTTGAGATGTCACCAAGGTACGCTGCATTGGTTCTAAGTTGCAGGCATCATCCTGTTCTAGGTTACCAATCCGGCCATTCAGCAATGCATCGGTGGCCGCTTTCTTGTCACGCGCACATCCAAGCTGGCGAACCTGACGCTCTGAATCAGGACCAAGCACTGGCACAGGGAGTATTTGGAAGGTGTATTCTTTGGTTAGCGGTAAAGCTTGTTTCAAAAGCTCATGGCAGTGCGGGCATCGTGGGTCAACAAAGACCACCACTTTCTTTTTGCCCTCGCCTAAAGTCAGTGGATTCAAATCATCCATTTTTAAGCCAAGACGACTTAAATCCAGCGTGTTCCCAGCTTCACGAATTTCTTCAAGGCTGGTAAGCGGCTTTTTAGACCAGGCATCATAGAGCGTGCCATCAATGACGAACCGGCCACTGTCTGACATGAAAACAATACGGCCATTGCTTTCGACCGCTTTCATACCCGTGACAGGTAAAGAAACCATGCCGTCAATTTTGCCAACGGGCGACACTTCAGACACAGGTTCAGCTTGAACCAATGGAGACAGCGCAAGCGCCAGAATAATTGGAGATAGTTTTCGCATGAGGAGTCCTCGTTAATGTAAATCGAGGCTCCAGTCTATGCAGTTGTCTTATGTGGACTCGGTTAGATAGATTGAAGATTTTGTTGTCTTTCTACACTAGCGACTGTCTTCACTCCAACATTTTGTCGAGTATTGACCTTTGGTGTGCAAGAAATCCAAACTGTATCAATCATATTAAAAACAATTTATCAGTATTTAGCTGATGCAAACTCTTCAAAATTAAGCGTTATTGTTCCTTGACTCTGAAATGCATCATCATAGTAAAAAAGTTTTATTATTGATGGGTCATCGCGAAATGGGGACTTATGCCTCACATTGTAGGAGATCAAAAATTCATACCCTCCCGAAGAGCATAAATTAGATAAAAGCATAAAGTTGGGGAAGTCATCTCTATAAGGAGACCAATTTTCCAGAGGAATGTAAGACCTCTTAAGCTCAATTATTGACTTCTCTCGATTTCTACCAAGATAGAACAAATCAATATCGCTAACTGTTATGGAGCCAAGAGATGCCCGCTGCCAATTATGATAAGCACTACTAGTAGCATCATTCACTGACTTCTGGCAGGGCTTATTATTAACTGGAACTCCATATTTCTGATATAGAGATTTTAAACTATCTAGCCCAACAGTAACTTTCTCACCGGATCCCTTATGTATATCGACGCTATCAATCTCTGAACTTGAGTCTTCAAATTCAATTCTTATGGCGGGGATACCGGTTTCTCTGGATAAATTTGAAACTACATGAATTATATTCTGATCAACTCGCCATGATTTTCCATGAGCAAATACAATTAGTTTTGGGTTAGAACCATGATCGCCATAGACTAATATCCACGCATTCCCAACAACCCAATAGTAATCTTCACTTCCATCGAGATTTTCATAAATCGCATTCGTTTTGTAATAATCCATAATTGAACCTTATCGTCCTAAACAGACGATAAGGTTACTTCATTTAAGACTGTGACTACAACTTTTGCCTCACAGTTAAATTACTCTGTTAATGATTGTCATCACCTGCTCGATTTCTGATGCACTCAGGCCGTAAGGTAAAGTTGCAGACATAACACTTTCAACAACTGTTGGCGTATTGTAGAGACCCATACCGCCACCAATGCCCAAGGCAAAAGCCAATCAAGCTTTGGCGAGCGATACCGCCCACAATACCCACCAGAACCATGGCTCCCGCTACGATCCGTCCCAAAGTACCTTGGGTCCAATCTTTTAGGGTATCCCACACATCAGTGAAAGCATCACCACCGGTGCCCGCAAATGAGGGCTCCGAAATCATTAACGCCATCAAACCAAGCGCACCAATGGTCATTAGGCGCTGAGTCTGAATGCTGCGAACTGCATTTGTCATTCGTTAGTTTCTCCGTAGATACTCAAGTTATCGCGCTTACCATCAGCTCCCGCTGAGGCTGAATCGCTTTGAGTCTGAAGTGGACGTAGCACTGGCGAAACCGTTCGAGGTGCTGACACCCCAATATCCCACCGGCGCGGTTCAATTTCGGTAAACACGTAGCTGGATAAATTCAGATCCCCACGGTCATCCTCCCAAGGCGCAATCCAAATCCGCATTACCCTTGAAGGAATGCGAATAGGTGCAGATTGCTGCGTCTCGGGTAATGCTGGATGGCTCAGCAGTCCTGTCTCTAAATCAGATTGTGAATACCCAGAGGGAGAACCAATTCGAGTCGCCACAGCATCAATCGTCTTGGGTGCAGCGCCATTACTGGTAAGCTCATAGACTTCACGAGCGGATAAACAGCGCACACCGTCAGGCATACCTGGCATCCATATTCACTACTCCCAAGACCCAATGAACTACAGCCAGACAATAAGGTTGAGCCGACTGCCAATAAAAGTAATCCAGCTTTAGACCACTGTATTGACTGGTGCTTTGGGTTGTTCTGCATTGATGTCGTCATGGTTAACTCTCCTCTGGATACACATCTTATTGTCTGAAACGGACTTCGATCGGTTAGCAACATGCAGGATTTTTTCATCTTCTTGCACCTACCCCTTGCGAAGTGGCCAACGACAACGAGGCCCCACGAGTGACTATGACTTCAATTTTCCTTGCAGCGTCTACCTCTATGACTGGGAACATATTTTCAGCCATGTCCAAATAGAACTTGGCCACTCGATCCAATGCTTTACCGGTGCCTTTAATCGCAGCGCCTTGCAATGCTTCTTGGCTCATGACTTGCTGGTACAGTTGAGTATCACCGGCATTACCCGTCTGAATCGTCGGAACAGGATTTACATCAAATGCGCCAGCCAAGCCCTGAAGAAATCCGGCCATCATTGATTTGGCACCAGTTGGCCTTGTTTCGACACCAATCGGCCACGAATACCGGCTTTGCCGTCTTCACCCACGGCATAAGAATCCAGTCGCGTTTCAATGACGCCACCATCTTCTCTCACACATGAAATGGTCTCGCCTCGCAAATAGGCACGCTCAGAGCTCAAATCACCGTAACCTGCGGCGATCAAGAAACACTCTTTGATATCCGCTCTAAATCGGTTGGGTAAAATGGCTTCCTTTTGAATCCTCAGCAATGCAGGAAAAGGTTCACGTCTTGCAGACTCGTGAGTAGGTGCATCCAAACCTGTGATCAAAGTACCTGAGATGATGCTGCCCGCTGGTAAATACAAAGGCGGCGCTTCTTGCACAACAACTTCTGGTTCGACAACCACTTCAGGCTCAATCATACGAATCGTGATTGGCGGCAATGGAACATCCCGTGCTCGTGTCCCTTGACCATTGACTGGCTGTTGATATAGCGGATCTGGCTGCGGCGCATTGGCAAAATAGTCGTCTGGGTTAGACGGCAGTGGCTTTTCTTCTTTAGGCAATTCCATGGCAGATAAAGGCACTTCAAAACGGCTATTTGTGCCTTCAACTGCTGCATCACCTCCAGCGCGAATATCATCAAGCTCCGCTCGAAGGCGAGCCAGCTGCGCATTGACCTCACTTGGTATAGAAGGCGAACCTGGCTTAGCCGTCCTGAATCGACGTCACGACGCAAGCGTTCAACTTCACGGCGTAACTGCTCGTTGCGCTCACTGAGTAGTTTTACGTTTGCAGCCAAACTATCGACCCCAACATCACGAGTATTGGTATCCGTAAGAATGTGCCGGATCGTTTCCTGCCGGTTCCGACTGCTTGAGCCATCGTCAGGATTAGGTGAAAACACCATCACCATAAGGATGAGACCACCAGCAATACCAGCAACCGATAGGCCCCGCTTCATGTTCGGGCTCATTTGTTCCCATTGTGCTTTCATCGTTACTTACCTCCCACAAGAAGCGAAGGTCGCTGACTTTCCACTGGTTCTTCACGATGATTGCGAACAACCACATATAACTCAGTCTTTTCATCCGGCAACAAGATATTGCGAGGCCAGTAGGCGCTTGCCACTATATCTGGTGCATGGCAGGCTATCTCACTGGCTTCTATCGGCTCATCGGCAAAGCTTTCAACCAGTCCTACATAGACGGTGAAGTAATGTCCCGTCACAATTTGCCCCTGCTTAAAACCAAACTTTAAGCCCGGCTGAAAACATTTCGGGCTTGTGTCAGTTTGGCCAGCTAAACGGATGTCATAGCCTTGTGGTAACTCATTTAGTGCAAGGCGTCTGAGTAAATCACGTAAGCTATCGACGTATGGCTGAGCCGTTTCCCAAGTGGCGGCTTTTCGGTTCACGACGCCCTTAATAGGCCACTGCTGACCATCAATAGCTAAGGTGATTTCACGCGGTGGAATACGACGAGGGACTAAGGTGACAGATAATGCGGGCGCTTCCTGACCAGGCGGAGTGATGTAAAGTGAAACAGGTGATTCTTTGTCCGTGGCCACATATACAACATTCCCCTTGATTTGCGTCTGAGCATCACTGGTTGTTCTCACCTGAGGCGATTCAAACGGCGTCACAATCCGATTCAGATGCCCAAGCGCTACAGGGATCAGTTCATTTACTCCCGGTGTCATCAGTAGCGTTGTTGGCGTATCCGTTGAAACCGTATTGCTTTGAACCGGTGGATTTGCAGTATCGGACTGCTTCATCACACTGGCTGGCACAATCGGCAATTCCACGTCTGCATACGACGCTTGAGATAACAGGACACCACTCAAGCTCATTGCGATTAAGCTTGGCGTCATCCATCGACTAATTTTGGTTCGCATCATTCACCCTCCGGTTTTGCTCTTGGGTCAACTTTTCACGAACTCGCTTCGTTCTAGCTTGCCCCTCGTATGTATCCATCCAACTGAGCTTTGGACGGTATTGCTCAATATCGATGTCAAACTCATAGGTGCGAGTTTGGCGCTGCTCATCTCCCGATGGTCCAGAGACCAAGGAATAACCGGTCACAAAGACATGGCCAGTTTCATACTCATACTCCACTTGTCTGGGTTGGAATTTAAGCGTGACTCGGTCTTCCCGGATTTGTCTTGCCTGAATCTCCAGTGCATCGACCACTTGCTGGTACACCGCAGGTGAAAGCAGTGGTTCTATAGCAACCCGGATGAAAGACACATTACCCGGCGTCACGTTGCCCATAAGCTCAGCCAGGTAGAGTCCCCAAGACTCAAGGTAAGGTTGAGTGGCTTGGTTTCGTGACACTTCAGCCGTTTCAGACAAGGTTGGTGGTTGAATGGCTACCACGGTATTGCGAGAAAATGCCGCTACCGCAAGCAGCAAATTAGATAGCACCAGCACTGCAATCAGGAACCGCTGCCATCGGTTCTCTATTTGCGTGCCTTGCCATGATTTTAAAAACACGTCGAACTTCACGGCAGATAGCTCCTGATAAATGGGTTAGGGATCGTCTTGGCTTTGGTTGGCAACAGCCCAGCCCAGTAGATGGCGTGAAGAATAAAACCATCAGGCGACCATCACGAAAACGCCGATAGAGCTTGGTTGTCACCAACCCCAACAAGCATAAAACCAAGGCATTACCGGTAAAAATGCCGATCACTAGCCCCAACAGAATGGGAGCCATCTCATCGGCACTCCAAAGCAGGAAGTGCGGCGGGTCATCGATATAGGATGGAATATTTACAGGTTCCATAGTCACTCCTCGTTGTTTGAATTGAGAAGTGAAGGATGCCTCGGGATTGACAGGTTCAGTGGTCAGCTAGATGCCGAATTCTTGAAGGTTTTGAAGGTTCTAATCAGACAATACTAACAATTGATCTTTTTGATGCGGTTGATATGATGGGGATATTGGTCGTGTCGAGACCAGCTGCCCACTTTAGCAAACCCGGACGGGACGACATGCATATCAAATTTATTTTTTGCTTAGGTTTTTTCTGCGACCTCGGCAGTGGGCACCGTATTCGCTAATAGGAGAAACTCAATGCAAATTACTAAAATCATTTCCTCTGCCACGGTTGAACGTTTAAAGCAAAAAGCACGAAAGCTAAAACGTGAAACATCCATTACACACACTGAAGCACTCGATGAAATTGCAGTATCTGCTGGTTTTAATCATTGGCATCAGGTTGTACTAGCTAATGACGCACTGAAACCATCAGAAGTGGGGTTATCTTCTGGATGTGTCATGGCTTTTGATGTCAAAGATGGTATGGATGTCGATACCAGTGATGGGGTTTTAATTGAAGACCACTTCTTGGAGATGCTCACTGAAAAGCAGCTGTTTGAAATTTATGCCAATTCCCCTGATGAAGACGACGAACAAAACAGGCCACTAAAAGAAACTCTATCGGATTCAGAGCTTCATGAGTATTTTCGAGATGATTGCTCATTCGTGTACTTTCGCCTAGCCGAGTCTCATGCAAACAAACCGCTGAAAGAAGTATTGGCTCTTATACGACAGTACTCGTTTTGGATGCCGCAATATATTTGGCTTCAAGGTCACCTTATTGATACTTATCATTTGCCAGCGGAAGACGAGAATGGCAATACCGTAGGCGTAAGGTTTTAGCTCTACAAGATGAGGCCTAACTGGCCTCATATCTTCTTCTGCAAGTGACTTAACGCCAACCCCGCCATCAATGCCAAGCCGATGATCATCGACGGTAGCACTACCGGTGGAATAGCCAGCGGGGCGAACAATCCCATAAACAGCAAGATGACGCCTGAACCCAGAATTATCATGCTATAGCGGTGAATGATAGGGCTCGAAAAATCAAATGTTGTTTTCTTAATCTTCCAGGTCATCAAGCCGTCCCACAGTGCTGGTAACATGAGAATAAGCGCAAAGGGCAACCAGACCATCAGCAAAGCAAATCGAGTGAACACCTGGTACAACACATCAAAAAATGCCTGAATACGGTCTTCTACCCACACAAACCAAAAGCCTCCCATGTTCTCCATCCCTTTAGAGCGCAGTCGCTGCTCTTCAGTGGGGATCAGAAAATCACGCACAGATTGCACCATCTGCGTATCCACAACCCATGACTGATACCAGCGATGGCTAGTTTGACCAATCCAATAGCTTGTTTGTGCGCCCAATTGGTTTTGGATCATCTGCTTCTCTTTACTGATGACCCGGCCAGTCCAATCACCGGGCACTAGCACGCCAATGGCAATAATCTCCAGCATCAGCGCCAGACACAGCAGCCAAACCGACTTATGCTTGCTCATGCCAAACATCCTCTTCGACTCGCGCCAGCATGGCTGCAACGGTTGGCGTCATAATCCGGCCTTTAATCACTTGTTGAAGCCGCTTTGTCGTCGTATGACCACTGACATAACGCACTTCGATGCGTCCTTCAGCCAAATACGCCATCCGATTTGGACGATTACGCATCCAAGTATGGAAATAGACACCATCCACGGCGGCCCACTCGAAATGGTCAGGATCACGCAGGCGAATCCCCGTTAAAGCACTGGCGACAGTCCAGGTCAGTGCCTCAATGAAATGCCAAAGTCGTACACTGTCATCATCACAACTGACTTCTTCATAACTGCCCAAGCCATTACACAGACACAAATCAAAGATGGAATGGCCATCTAACGTGAGCGCATCCGTTAAATAGTCCGCCAGACAGTGCACTGAAGCCAAAGCATGAGCCAATCGGCTTCAAGCAGTCTTAAAGCTTCCTTGAACTGAGGGTTATGTTGCTGCCACTGAGCGAGCATTTCTTTACTGGTAAGTGTTGTCATTTTCAGACAGACAGAATGATGCATACAGACTCCTTATGCTGCCTGTGTAGAGCTGGTTAAAATAGGAATGCGGCCTTTGATCACGCGGCCACCTGAAAGCTTGGCGATGTACTCAAGGTTAGGGAGCTGGCCTAATAACTGCGGTGGAAACATATCGCCTTCTTCCTCCATCAAGCGTTCGCCATGATTGCCGGTAAACAACGCGGGGCTGTCCGAGTTGGACGACATACCTTGAGTTTGCATGATGTACTGCAACCGAGTCTTAGGCAGATTGTCGGTAATGTACTGCTGCGTTTCGGCATCCATCACCCGAAGGGCTATCAGGTTGTTGATGTTACCTAACACCTGGCGAGCCTTAGCTTCACTGCCTGTACGAGCGGCAAAGTCAGCAAAGGTCTGAGTAGCAATCACACAACGCATTTTTGCGCCACGGCCTTTGTTGAGCAGTTGAATGAAGGGATCATTGACGACTTCAGCCGCCTCATCGATGAAGATATTTACGGGACAATTTTCAACACCATAGTTATAGCGGTCACCGGCCACGGCGGTGAGATCGGATAAAAGCAACGAACCAATGGCGCTGCCAACCATGGCGTCGGTCAATGAATCCAAGCCTATATATGCCACTTGGGCATTGTTGATAATACGGCCAGAATCCGTAATTAACCGGCTGTCATCTACGTCATTTGCAATAGGTGATAACAGTGGGCCAAGTTCACTTGAAGTGAGCATATTGAGCACCGGCATCAGTGAGGCCACCATCTTGGAATAGTGGGTTCTGTCATGTTCAAACATGCTCAGTAACCCCTCCAAATCGGTATTGGCTGCAACGGGCTGAATGCGTTCGTAGTAAAAAAGCAGCATCGCCATGGCTTGTTTTGCCAAGGTATTGGCCTTTTCAGTAAAGCGTTTAATCTCCACACTAAAGTTTGGATACACCTGCTCCCCCCAGGCTGTGACGGCTTTTACTACCAAGCCTTCTGGGCCACCTTCCAAGAATCGCCTCAGTGTTTTCAGATCAGGACGTTGTGACGTAAGCAACAAACCTTGCACTATGTTGTTCAATGCCATTTGGCCAAAGGCTTTAAATGGATCAGCACCGGTTTCGGATGGGATTAATGCCGCAATTCGGCTGGCGATTTCAGTACCCCGGTTAAAGTTCCTCAGGGGATTAAGTCGTACTGAATGCTCAGGAAAACCCGGATGAAAATACACAAAACGCTCAGGACTACCGGCGGCAATACAGGCTCGCTGTGCATTATCCTTAAGCTCTTTGTCTCCCTTGGGGTCAATAATAATCACGGCTTCAATTGCGCAAATGGCTGGGTGGTCATCGCATCAAAGCATCGGGTTTTTCCGGCACCGGTCGTACCGACAATTAAGGTGTGCCCCTCAGTGTGACTAACTGGCTGATACACATCTTCTTCTTTGGGCTCGACACCATGAATCCAGGTCGAACCCATTTGTTTGCCGTGACCTTGGTTAAGCAAGGTTTGCTTATCCCTTTTTAGAATTTCATAAGCGCGTTGAGCATGACGTTGGTCCCACTCAAAGCCATACCCTAACCACAATTCATCAGGATGTTTTGCCATCACCTTTTGTAAATGCGACAGCTCCATAAAAGCCAATGGCTTACCTTTTAATCCTATCTGCAACTTATAAAGACGGTAAGCCTCAGGCAGGCGATACAACGCCATGCCCGAGGAAATCCCCGTCATCCACCAAAATGGCTCAGGTGGTAGCTCAGTCAGCATTTCAGCGGCAATTGCCCCAGTGGCACCAACCAGCCAACCTGCTGCTGCCATGGCTTCATAGTTCGTGCGCCAGGGCATCTCGTATGCGTTTTCTTTCATGCATGCTCCGCAAAATAACCGTTTACAATCCGCTTAACTTCAAATGGATTAACGTTTAGCGTGAGCGGTAAACAGAACCGTTTCCCCCTCATCAAACTGGCATTGGTCACTGGCCGAGATCCCCCGAAGCAGCTGTCCGGCTGGAATGCCATGCTCCTTGGCGACTTGGCGTAAGGTTTGAATCGTGACGCGAATACCATCGACACTATGATCCACGTCTGGGTAATCGCCATCGGTCAGTAAGATGGGCAAATCTTTCACAAAATTAACCATCTGTTGCCGCTGAGCATGTTTGGGGTCTGTACATGAGTTCGTATTGGGCACTATCGGCTTTTGCTTGCGCTCCGCTCTTATGGCGGGTTCTTTTGCGTGGGCATTGGTTGTCTCAGTTCGACTCGGACACTGTGAAGCCTCATCGTTCTGAATTGCTGACACTGTTTCTGCATCTTGATTGGAGAGATCTATCAGTGCAGTTAGCCCTTTCGAAACTGACACTTTTAGTAGTAACCCTGGCTCCTGAACGCCATCTTTCGTAGTAACAGTTCTGGCCTTACGTGTCGGGTTTGCAGGATCTAGTTCAAGCCAGTCTAATCGACTGAGTTCAGCAAGCAGTTTTCGGGGAGCACACCAAGGCCTTACGGCATCTGGATAGCGGATCAGTATCTGTTCACCAACCATAACCAACGCACTGCTGGCCTCTGGGAGCCACGCCAAAGATTCAGGTAGATTCAATGCTGCTTCGTTTTGCTGGTTTACGTTATCTGTGATAGCAGCATCGTATGAATGGTGAGGCTTTTCACATCCATCACCCGGAACATTTTTAATTGCCTGAAGGTGATTAACATCACTGGCATGACGAAGTTCATCATCTTGTTCGGACGATTTTGTCGATGGCAACTCAGCCGATTTGCTGTGATCGATTGATGCAGAACCTTCAGGCAAGTCTGAATGCTCACTAGAGCGACTCTGAGGCTCTGCTTGTGATTGTTGTGTTGCTTCCCACTCAGGTTTACTAAACAGCGTCACACCACTTGGCACATTCGAGCTGAACAATAAATCGGCCTCAGATATATGCAGCATGGGTAACCAGATTGGCTTGTCGTCTTTGATCAGTACTTCAGGGGCAAGACTTTCATATCGCTCATTTGAGCCGGATTTCGTGGCCAATCCTCGCTCAATGAGGATGTCCGCAAGGGTATCGGGATCTCTTGGGATGCCTGGTATCTTGTCTTTGGCCAATAGCTCAATAATGTCTTTAGCGGCACTTTTCCAGACCAGGTAAAGATTGGTCGATTGATTCGATTTTCGTACCCAGACTCTGACGTCTCGCTGATTGACCAGCCATTGCGAACTGGCAAGTAATCGCCTCATGGCATCAAGTAGATAGCGTTCGACTGGGACACCAAGGCATTGTCGTCAACGGAAATTCGTTGAGCTTTCAGGTCTCGCTGGACACTGGTTTGGTCGGCTTCAATGACCAATTTAGACAGGACATGCTCGGGATCGGTATTGCCAATTGCCTCCAGCATGGCTTGCAAAATCTCAGGGCCAGGTTGAGTTAACCAGGCGAGCAACTCAGGAGTCATCACTCGGTTTAACACCAGAATTGAAAATTGCTCGTGTCGCTTACACCGTCCGTCGCGCCAGCGAATGAAATAGCGTTCAATGCTGTTATTAGTGGTCCACTGAGATAAGGTTTCTAAAAAAGGGTTCCACTGATAGCGTCCATCTTCGTCTGTAATGGACAAGTCTGAAACAGGCTTACCAATATCATGAAACAAACCGCCAAGAGCCGCCGCAACACGCCACCTTGGTTCAAGCTCTTTTTTCTCAACCGGGGTGCCACTGGCAACAAAGATGATCCCCTCAGCAGCTTGTGCCGCCCAGAAAGCAACTTCCAACGAGTGACGTAATAAACCACCAGCGCCACTGTGATGATGATGCTCAGAAGCTGGCAGCAAGTGGACATAAGCAGCCAGATGATCAATGCAGGGCTGAATCAGCCTTTGAAACTCACGCTGATTAAAGCCAAGTACCTGGCGCAGTTTGGCAATTAGCTCGTCTTGTGTGGACTGCAAATCTTCAGGTGACGCAGCTGGCAACCCCTTCAGGAATGGCGGATAGCGTGGAATTTCCGCATCCAGTTGTGATGACAGCTCTGGTAGTGCTTTGGTTTGAAAAAATAGGTTTTTGAACATAGTGAACCTCCGACACGATAGTGTGAAGGTTCATTAACAATTAGGTTGTTAGATAGTCGCAAGAAACTTGCACTTATCTGTAGCGATGATAGAGCTAAAGACTTAAAAACCAGTCTGGTTCAACTGTTACTTTTTCAACCAACTCTGTTTTAACACCTAAACTAAGTTCTTTGAGCTTATCGGCTAACTGATCACCATCAACCAAGTCAATCGGAGCAACACCATCACGGTTGGCTTCTTCAATGGCTGCTTTTGTAAAACTGCCTGTGGTAATAAACATGCCACGATCTGCACGTCCTACCGTTGTCCCTCTGAAATCTCGGATTTCTGGTGCCCCAACAGAGCCTTTGTATTTCTTACACTGAAAAGCAATATGAAAACTCATCAAACCGTTAATTCGGGCAATTCCTTTGCCATCGATACCACCATCACCCGTGCGGCCAGTCACTTCAACATGGATAAAGCCTGATTCTCTCAGTAATCTCTGTGTTAATCGCTCAAATGCATCCGGGCTCATTTCCTCAATGAGTACATGGTGTAACTTTTCACGCCAAGCCATAGCTTCTTCTGGTGAATCTTCAGACGAAAGCTCTGGCTCTGAAGAAGCACTTTTTGAAACCCCAGGCTTTCGGTCAAGTTCTCTAACAAAATTGACAATCTCCCGACTATCCAGCTTGGTATTTTGTTTGGCTTTATCGGTCAAAGCCCAAACACCTCTTGAAGAATTTTCAAGATATCCAGCTTTCTTGAGGTAGGTTCTCGCCCAAGCCAATCGATAACCAACCTCCGTTTGGCTGCTCTTTTCGGGGTTATGCAACACGGCTAGAGTCTGCTCATCAAACTTTTCTAGCTCCACGACCTCCTCGTATATTTCATCAACACTACCTGAACCGCCAAGATTATTCAGGGCGATGATGAGTGGCTGCATCAGCTGGTCAAAAGTAACCATAAAAGATCCCATCCAAAATTAAAAAATGGCTTCCCATCCCAAAAGAGACAGCCCACTATTGGTGACATTAATATCTAACCGCTTACGACTTCCATCAATTTCGAGTAATCTCGTTACAACATCATATTTGACGTTTTCACTCGTGATCTCTGCATTAATTTTTTCAAAGAACTTCCTAGCACATTCAATCTTGCGATCTTCTATGCCACGCAATTCAAGCGAAGACATCGTTCCTTTAGTCTCAGCAATAAAGTAAATGTGTTTAACACTTCCTTCTTTGAAAGAAATAGCCCAATCAGGGTTGTAGTCGCCAACAGGCGTCGGTATCAGAAAACCACGAGGAAGTTTTGCATAAACCACGACTTCTTTGCTTGTATCAAGCTCGGTAACAAAGTCCCGCTCAATGCCTTGTGAATCAACGACAACATAATCGTAAATATGCTTATTAACGCCACTAACGGCTTTTGTCATATCTGTAATCTTTTGTTCAGCCGTGAATATATCAACATCATAAGATTCGTTAGTTGGATCATATGATAGCTTCTCGATAATTACAGATGCCTTTTGTTCTTTCACAAGGCGTGAAGCCTCAGCCAGAAAATGCTCAGGGTTCTGCTTAAATTGTGCAAATACAACAGGTTCTATACCCATCAGAATTTCAGCGACTGTTTTGCGAGTCAGCACACAATTTTCAGCCAGCTTACCAATCAAATCATAACGAACAGCAGAATGAATGCTCGATTGATGAGTTTCAGTCTCAGTGTTTTTCACCTTGAAACTTTGTCCAGCTTTGAGTTGTTCGTCGGTAATGCCATCCAATTGAACACCATCTTGAATGGTGTATTGAAGAGGCGTTACCTTAAGTTCTTTGTTGAGAACCTGAATGCAGTTTTTAATCAACTCAGATGAGTCAAAATCAACCTTATAGACCGCTTTGCGATTGATTTTGTGCCAAAGCTCCTGAAACTCTTTCTTATCAAAATTAGCATTCAACGGATTATTTTTGGGTTTACGATCATCACCAACACCAGGAAGTTGTGCTTCACTATAAATACCGTCAATCAGGGTTAATATCTGTTCTCGGTATGGCTCTAACTCAACAGGCATTGGGGCTAACTGTCCATTAGCCTTAGCCTGGTGGAATGATGGTGCGATTGAATCGTCAGCTTCATTGGTATAATCATTTTTAAGCAAATACTTATAAATTTGCTTAGCCATGACAGGTGTTACTTCTACCGGGCCATCAGCCGTTGTAATTGTCTTACCCGTAAAATAAGCTTCATCTGCTTTTCTAGGTCTCGCTGAGAGAGACTCGCTGATTTCTTTTTGTAGATTCGTGACAAAGTCTTTATAGCTTTCACTTGCAATCACCGACAAAACATTAATTTCATGCACAGTTGCCGGATGGTCTTGTCTGTCACCATGTTTATTGACGGCCAGACGTAAACCACGTCCAACTTCTTGACGACGAGAGATAGTATTATCGCTGTGTTTCAACATACACATGACAAATACGTTTGGATTATCCCAACCCTCGCGTAATGCCGAATGTGAAAAGATAAAACGAGTAGGCTCTTCAAAAGAAAGTAACTTTTCCTTATCTTTTAGAATCAAATCATAAGCATCTACATCGTCTGATAGACCGGCATCTTCACCACGCACTTTAAATCCAGGATTCTGAAGACGATTTGATTTCTTATCAATTGAGAAGTAACCATTATGCGTTCTAGAGCCTTCAATGGCCGATAGATAGGCTTTATAGGCATCAGTATGCTCACTTGACAATAGGGGCAACTCATCAAGATACTCCTGTACAAGCAAGGAGTACTCTTCTTCAAAGACACGAGCATATTCGCCTTTCTCATCCGCTTGGGAGTAGTCTCTATACTTTGCGACTTCGTCAATAAAAAAGAGAGAGAGAACCTTTATACCTTGGTTAAAAAGTGTTTTTTCTTTTTCAAGGTGCGCTTTAATTGTCTCCCGGATCTGTATTCGGCGAATGGTCTCTTCGGTCACATCCCCCGTGGCATCGCCCGCAGTTAAAACGTGGCCATTCTTGAATTCAACCGTATCGTTAATCGCGTTGACATCAGTAACCACAAAATCACGGTACTGATCCAGACCATTACTAAGATCAAAAAGATTATCGCCCTTAGTGACTTTCTTAGGTATGCGTTTAATGCCATTTTGTTGTTTAACCTCGATCTCTATACGAGCCACTGGCATTTTTTTCGAGATCTCGATGGATTCCAGATATAGATAGGCTGTCGTGCCCGCTAAGCCCTTTACTGAGATACCACGAACTGCAATTTTCTTAACCAACTTATTGTTATAAGCGTCAAGCGCATCCAAGCGATGCACCTTATTATGTGTTGTTTTATGCGTGGCCGAGTATCGAAGTACCATCAGTGGTTTGAATTTGGCTAAGGCATCTAATGTCTTCTTGCCTTCCATCTTTTGTGGCTCATCCAAAATCAGGATTGGACGGTTTGCACTAATAACATCAATAGGACGCCTAGACTGAAAGTCATCCAACTCTTCATAAATACGTCTATTGTCTTTTCCTGACGCATTAAAGGCTTGAATATTGATGACCATCACATTGATGCCACTGTCAGATGAAAAATTCTCTAACTGATGTAATTGCTTGGAGTTATAGATAAAGAATCGTGCCTTTTTACCGTCGTAGTTTTGGGCAAAATGCTCACCGGTTATTTGCAGCGACTTGTAAACACCTTCACGAATGGCGATGCTAGGCACTACGATAATAAATTTGCTCCAGCCATAGCGCTTATTCATCTCAAAGATGGTTTTGATGTAACAATATGTCTTACCTGTACCGGTTTCCATTTCAACATCGAGGTTTATCTTTGAGCTGGCATTGCCGATTAACGTTTCTGAAACAGGAAGGTTCTGTCTACTTTGAACACCATGGATATTTTGCAATAACTGCGATTCAGTGATCGCGAGTTCAGCATTTTTAAAACCATCCTGGTCACTCATATCCCAACCAGCATTACCAAACTTATCTTTGGCAACACCAGGATCGATTCGGTAGGTAACTCCCGAGGTGTTAGGTTGCCCCGCAAAGCAGTCAACAACTGACTCTACGGCAACAGTTTGATAAGGTTGGACTTTGAACTTTAACTTCATACTCCCTCCTTATATAGCTTTAACTTCAGTATGTGGGGACACTTGCTTGAAAATCTGCTCGGCATTAATTTTTACTGCATCAGACTCAAAGCCGTCATCACGGAACACCACACGAAGTGGTTCTTTTGCAGCTAACTCTTTAATCAAAGCTTCATTTATGCGCAGATCAAAACAGGCCACCAGTGCATCATCATCAACAAAGAAAACTGATTTGCCTTGGATCGATTCTTTTTTAATTGGTAAGCTTAAATCGACGCCCCAATCCAGTAAGACTTGAAAAAGTAAATCTTCATCAGTGCGGTCTGCCTTAATATTATCAACCAATAAATCTAACGAGCCCTGAGTAACTTGATCCGGGGCGTAGTACACATCTGCCATATTGGAAGTATCAACTTTGAAAAAACGAAAACCTTTGTCATCCAAGAAATTCTCAAAGAGTTTCCCCGCCTCAACTAACCTCTTGATTGACAAATCTGAAATTGATTTAAATTTATAGTTTTTTGCAATAGATTCATCACATTTTTCATCAACCTGAACAAGAATAAACCTCAGGTTATTTCCTTGCTTTTTATTTAAATCAAATATGGCATGGCCAGTAGTTCCAGAACCAGCAAAAAAGTCCATAACTATATCATTACCATTACAAACTGATTCTATAACCCTCTTTGTAACTTCAACTGATTTTGGAGTGTCGAATGGAATACCCATAGATGAAAGTAACGAATCATCACTACCTGCAAAATAGAGTAAAGAAGGAACATTTTCATACATGTTCTCGCTTAATAAATATTTTCTTGTTGGCTGTGTAGCTTCGTCCTTTCCAAAAACAATTAATCCTGCATCAAGCAATTTTTTCATTGTTGCAGGGGGATTTCTCCAACCTCTTTCAGGAACTGGACATTCCTTTTTAGTTTCAGGGTGTACTAGAGGAATAAAATAGTCATCTGGCGCTTTCTTTTTATTGGGCCATGCCATGGAGACAGTCCTATACACTCTTCCTTCGTCATCAATAAACGAATAAGCTTTTTCACCACCAGAGAAGGGAGATTTAGAAATC
>NZ_AQOD01000081.1 GCF_000513715.1 Salinivibrio socompensis S35 | reverse complement strand
GTTCAATCGAAGAGATGGCACGAGCGATGGTATCGTCGGCAGGAATACCGTCTTTAAACATATCATGACTCTTAAACCAATCATGGTGGCCTAGGATGTATTCTCGAATCTCGTACCATCCTTTCGACCCCGCAATCACCGCGCACAATGAAGCAAAGAGCAGTTCGAATAGAGGGTAGGTTATCTTGGCACTCTGGCGATTATCATCAACGGCGCTGAAGTAGTCTTTAAATGTATCGATATCCACGGTATCTATCCCGAACTATTTTAGAATCGGCCTATATGATCACAGCCAGAGGTGATCGTCAAACTGATCCTTTTTTGGTTAAAAAACGTTCGCGATCTCGCCCTGATTTTAGAGGTTATCAAGCCGCGAAGAAGAGCTCTCTCGCTACAGAAGTTGTTGCTGACGGTTTGACTATTAATGCTTTGCATGGAGAGGTTTCTAAGTGATTGAAAAATCTGTTTTCGTGCTAACTTCCATTGTGTTTGTTTATTTCTTAAAGAAATTTAATTCATCGCCGTCCGAAAAAATAGTTTTCTTTTCCAAGTATGCACTAATGCTCATTAGCGCAGGTCAATACATGTCGATATTTTTTTATGGTGGCAAAGTCAAAGGAGGTTACGATGCCGGAGACATACTCTTTTTCAACGACAAGATAGTAGACGCTCTCCAGCTACCTGGGTATATACAATTTTTTGCCTTAGCAATTGGCCTCTACCTCTGTGTATTTTGTCACCCTAGGCACAAAAGAAACGTGTAAAGCATCCCATGCTTTTACGAGCCGGCTATTCATAGTCGGTTTCCTTCAGGAATAAAAAGCCCCTATCTAGTTAAATACAGAGGCTCGATATCCCAGGGCGACCCAAAAAGGGCAAAAACCGGACGGCTATTACTATCAGCCTTGTCTGTAGCTGCTTAGAAAAGGTTGAGACAGCCAGGGCGCAGAGCGGCGTGTTCATCCTCACAACCAATGATTGCAGTGGCGACCTGAGTATGCAGGCACTTCTAGACACCTATAAATCCCAGCAAAGTGTTGAGCGCGATTTTCGTTTCCTAAAAAGCTCGGACTTTTTAACGTCGTCGTTATTCTTGAAAAAACCATCGCGCATCGAAGCGCTTCTGATGGTGATGACCTGCAGTTTAATGCTATACGCTGGGTCTTTCAGTGCTTCACGGGCATTCATGAAGTGTCAACGGGCGCTGCGCCACCTATGGTGACAGATATCCAAGCGCGGCAACAGATTATTATTGATGTACTGGGCGAACGATACCGAAGAATATATTCTTAATGTTGGTGCGGAAAGTTGGACTTACTCTTATTTTTTGGAAAACCCCCTCATTTTTGACTCGGATCCAAGGACAGTCCCATCAACCTCGCTACTCTAGTGGCATTCAACCATTGGCACCAAAGGAAAGCCAAATGCTCGTTAATCCAATCACACAACAACCTCTTGCCCTGCCACTGCCTCAGCCCAATCTAATTACACCGGGCTAAAAGCGATCACTCAGTTACCACAAGGACTGCAAGTTCAGGTGCTGACGAAATTGATGAATGCCGCGTTTGCCGTGCCGCTGGCAGAGGAAGAGTTCGACTTTCTTGCTGGCCGTACCATTCGGATTGGTTTGCGCGATCTCAACGCCAATTGGTTCGTGTCGCTGAACGAAAACAACCAATTGTTGGTGCGTTTATCTGGAGAGGAAGACGTCAGTATCGAGGGAGATTGGTTAGCGTTTTTAAAAATGGCGACCCACTATTGCGATCCGGATACGCTATTTTTCCAGCGCCAACTCAGTATCAGTGGTGATACCGAACTCGGGCTGCATGTGAAAAACTTACTTGATAGCCTCGAAATCGACACCCTACCCACACCACTGGCACGTTCACTGACTTTAAGCAATCACTACCTCACTAAACTCGCGTTATAGTGCACGAACGGCTGGGGTTGCGTACGCCCAGTCGCCTATTTTATACTTTCATTTCCTTTCTTTAGCGGAGTCCGTGCCAATGAACAACTAACACTCATTACACCGTTTTTATATTCGGTATCTTGGGGTTAGTCGGTATTCATGGCCATTGGGCTTACGTTCTTTATATTGCCAAACCGTATCTACGCAGACTTTCTGTGTAGCGCATACCGCTGCCCCTTTGTGTTGCTTTACATAAAGGAGGCTTTATGCCTTACCTTATTACACACGATCTCAGTGTGACACTGCCCGATGGGCAAGTATTGTTCGCACCTCTCTCTATCACCTTTGAGCACGGCCCCATTGGCCTTGTGGGAGATAACGGCACCGGCAAATCACTACTCCTCGCGCTATTGGCAGGTCATACTTTGCCATCCGCGCACGGGATTCATTGTTCAGGTCATGTACAACGCGATGGTGATATTGCTTACTTATCGCAACATATTACCGCACCAAAGACACAAACATTGGCTGAAGTACTTGGCATTGCCGAACAGCTTCATGCGTTAGCGGCCATTCAGGCTGGAAGCATCGAACCAGCGCATTATGAGCAAGTAAATGATGACTGGGATATCGCCGAACGCTATCAGGCAATACTGACCCAGTTAGGTATTGCTGCCCCTTTGTCAGCGCCTTTGCATGTGCTTAGCGGTGGCCAATTGATGCTGCTGAGTTTATATCGCGTCTTTCACTCCCAAGCACATATCGTATTGCTCGATGAACCGAGTAATCATCTTGACCGAACCGCACGTCATAGGCTTTTAAGCTGGATAGAAAGCTATCCTGGGTTAGTGATCACGGTGAGTCACGACCAGCAATTACTTCGTCATATGCGGGCTATCTATGCATTAACACCACAAGGTATAGCAAAATACACGGGCAACTATGACGACTTCATTCGCGCGCAACAGCAAGAACAGGAAGCAATCATCGCGAAACGAACGCACCTGAATAAACAGCACAAACAGGTATTACGTCAACAGCAGCAGGGCGCTGAAAAGGCACAGAAGCGCGAATCAAAAGGTAAACAATTACGCAAAAAATCAAGTCAGGCGAAGTCGATTCTGGATAGTCAAAAAGAAAGTGCTCAAGACGCAAAATCGCGGGCGAAAACACAATTTTCTCAGCAGCTTAAGCGTTACCAAAAGCAACTCGACGCGCTTGATACGCAGCTTCCGGAAAACAATCCGACGTTGTATATGCATCACTCAGAGCCAATGAAACGGCGACGGCTGATAAAGGCCACCCAGTGTCAATTGCCATTCGGACCCACTGCTCCGCTTGATTGGTCTGTCTACGCGGGGGAGCATTGGCTACTAACAGGCCGAAACGGCGTAGGAAAATCCACGTTACTGCGTATATTAATGGGCCGTTACGCTCCTGTTGGCGGCTCAATCGACGTTGTCGGTGAATGTGTGTATTTAGATCAACACTTCTCATTGCTGGATCCTAAGCAAACACTGCTATCTTGTTTGCTCAATCATAGCGATTTGTCAGAGTCAGATGCTCGAACCTGCCTTGCTAGCTTAGGTTTACGTGGCGATCGCGTTTATCAAACGGTTGATAGTTTAAGTGGTGGTGAGAAGATGAAAGTGGCGATGTTAGCGGTATCCCACCAACACGCCCAGCCACTATTACTGTTGGATGAGCCGGACAATCATCTCGACATCTCAGCCAAACACGCACTGGTCGACGCGCTTAATCATTATCAAGGTGCCTATATATTGGTCAGCCATGACGATGCCTTTATTGATGCGCTGCGTCTGACCCATCAATGGGAGCTTGGATATCATGCTGCCAGCAGCTTGCCAAGTGATCGATAAAGTGGCGCACACCGTCGCCAACGTATCGGTGTGGCTTACTAATACAGGCTCATTACCCAGCGGACTCACCCGCCAGCCACGGTTGTGTGAGTGAGACCGTCTGGGCATCAAAATCAATACAGGCTTGGGCACCCAAAGGCGTGGTTAACATTGGATGCGTATGGCAACTGTCAAAACCATCAACCACGGCGAGCGGCTGCCCATCGAGTATTTCTTCGAGGACGTCATAGGTTGAACGTCCCGTTCCTTTGTCATCAAACAGCTCGTGTTTACCAAGTAACACCGCGCCTACCGTATCAAACACCCCGGCCAGTTTTAGGTGTGCGAGTGAGCGTTCAACCGTGGCAATATCAAGCAAAGAGTCTTCAATCAGCAGAATATCACCTGTTTCAATCGCTGGCATATAAGGCGTTCCCCAGATCCCATTCAAAGTATTGAGATTGCCACCGATAATGCGGCCATTCACCTGACCTTTACCCATAAACTGCCATGCGTTCTTATAAGTCGGTTTGGCCTCTGTCTGTTCGCCCCAATCGATCATAACGTCGGTCCATTGCGCAGGCATCTTATAGGTCATCGGCAGCGTTACATTCTCAGTTGTTACTGCTCGAAACGCGTCAAAGGTTTCATCGACCAGTGGCGGGAATTCCCCTAAAGACGCCACTAAGGCTGGTCCATAAAAGGTGATTAATCCCGTTTTGGCATAGATACCGAGCAGTAAGGCAGTGAGGTCCGAATAACCCACAATGATCTTGGGATCATCAGCCAAGGCGGCGTAATCGATATAGGGAAGTAAAGCATTGCTGTTCATTCCGCCAATCGTCGACATGATGCAGCGCACACTCGGATCACGGATGAGCTGGTTGAGCTCTTCCGCACGCGCCTTGATCGAGCCTGAGCGATAGTGATCCGATTGCCCAGTCAATGCGCCCGCCCTAAGATTAAAGCCTTGTGCTTTGACATAGGCCATCGCGCGTTCAAACCGTTGCGGCGCAAATACGGTGGCAGGTGATGATGGCGAGAAAAAGCCAATTGTCTCGCCTTTTTTAAAAGGTGATGGCAGTAACATCTTGTCTTCCTTAATATTTAATCTCCCAACCATTAAATCATCTGGACGAGACAGTCACAATACCCCACCGGTTAGCCGCTGTGTGGCGTGTTCTGATTACGCCACTGAGCGGGTGCGATACCACTTAACGGTGACAGGCGCGAGCTCCTTTAACGCGTTACGCACCATAATGAAGGGCACTTTGATAAAGTAAAACGACATCAGTACCATCATCACAGGATCGGCATACACCGCATAGGCAGACCATGGAGAATGCGCCACTAGCCAAGCGCCGAGGAACCCCAGCGTCACTGCTACGCTTAACAAGGTATCCATTTGCCACTGGCGCGATTCTGCCTCAACCAACTGGCTTTGCCCCGCTTCGATTTTTGCGCGCAATTATCCACCACCCATAACCGCAACCCACCACGTTGATGATACCGAACAGTACCGCCAATGAAGGGTTAACCGTTCTTCCTCCTTCAACCAAGGAAGAAACAGCCTCATAGAGGGAGTAACTAACCAGCAACAAAATGACAGCTCCTTTGATTGCGATAACCAATGGAGTCAACAGCACACGAGTTAGCGGTCGCGCGTAACGAGAGTGGATATACCATGACGCACCTAGTGACAACAAAGTTAACACTAAGCTAATCAGAGAATAGATACCGTCGAACATAATCACTAAAGAGCCAGCAAACCACCCGACGGCCAGACCGGTGATGGCAAACCCCAAGGCTAAAAGGCTGAAAACACTAATACTGACTTTTCATTGATCACGTGTTGAGGAGACATAAAACACCAAAAGTAGAAAACACGCACATATTCTTGGTGCTACTACGCTGCTTTACAAACATGAACTTGCTGAAACTTTCATCAGCGCACTTAGTTCAAACATAAAGCATTTAATAATCAGAGTATTATGCCCCAATCTTGCTGTCAGTTTTTTTGACACTCAGTGTCCTAAACAAATTTTAGTTATGAGATAGCGCAAAATCGCATTTTGCTCTCATATAACTATTGCTCATACTAAACGTAAATTTAGATTCTTTATGGACTAAGAGGATGAGGAAAGGTATTTTGCTTGCTGCCATTACCTTGCAGCTTTTTCTCGCAATGACCAGCACCGGATGGTGGCAGTTTGCTGCGGCACTCAGTGCTTTTTTATTGGTCGCGGTACTCCGTTTGCCTCAGGACACGCCGCACGAGTGATCCTGAGGAAAAAACGGACAACTAAGCGGCTAACAGCAGCCAAGCAAGCGACGAACAGGATATAATCACCCATAGCGCGATGCCAAAAAGCAGCGGTTTAGGGCCCGCCGCACGTAGCTGGGCGACAGAAATACTGCAGCCTATCAAGAACAAGCACACCACCAACACTTGCTTAGCAATCGCGAAAATCACATCGTAAATCGGTTGTGCTTGCACAAACACATCACTGATGCCGATAGCTAAGCAATAAAATACAATGAAAAATGGAATAGTGATTTTTTAGCGTGGCTGCGAAACATGAGTGCGCTGACAAAGGCGACAGGCACAATCCATAATGCGCGCGCAAGTTTCAACGTTGTCGCGGTGGTTAGCGCTTGCTCACCATAGGCAGACGCCGCCCCAACGACCGACGACGTATCATGAATCGCGATCGCCGCCCAAGTTCCAAAGGTATGCTGATCCAGCCCCAACGCATGCCCAATCATCGGAAACACAAACAGCGCCAGCGAGTTCAGCACAAACACGGTACCCAGTGCGAGACCGATTTGTTCATCATCGGCATTGATGGCGGGCGAGACGGCCGCGATGGCACTACCGCCACAAATCGCTGTTCCTGAGGCAATTAAATGGCCGGTTTTTCGATCCAATCCGATTAGCTTGGCCAGTGCCGTGCCAAACACTAACGTGCCGGTAATGGTAGCAATAATCAGCCCTATCCCGTCGCCGGTGACTGCTAATGCCTCTTGCAAAGGAATGCCAAACCCCAGCCCAACGATAGAATACGCGAGGAGCTTTTTGGTGATCTTAGTCAGCGGTAATCCGCTGGGTACCCAGCCCAAAGACGTGAGTAAAAAACCGAGTACTAAAGCGATGGGCGAAGTGACCCAGGGGGTTAAGCACGCAAGGACAGCAAGAACAAAAGGCAGATAACGGAGATAGGCAGTCATAAGTAGGCTCGATGACAATAAGTGGGCTAGATAAAAATAAACAGGCTAGATGAAAATAAACAGGCTCGATGACAATCAGTCGAATTGATGAAATCAAGTGCAAGCATTCTAGCGCTATGTGAGCGATCAGAAAATCTTAAACTTTGTTGAGTCAGTTAAAACGCCCGAAAAAGCAGCCTAATACGATGATATGACTAATCTTTAATAGAAGATTTAGAAATCAAACAAGATCTAGAAATCAAACAAATAGTTGGTAATGCTATCGTTAAGCCATTGGATCCCAGGGTGTTCGGCCATGCCAGACGCCGTAAACAGGCAATAGTCTTCTTGCGTGAGGCCGTAAGTATGCTTGATCACTGCCAAACGCTGCTCACGGAGGTGCTTGCGGATCAGCGGCTCAGGCAACACACCCCATGCCTCTTCTTGCAAGATAGTATTGAGCATGTATTCAAAGCTGGAAAAGCCAATATAGCGACGTGAGAAAGGTTGGAGCTCTGGATTATCTTTTTCGTTGAGGTAGACCATCACCGCTTGCATGGCGTTACGCAGTTGATCATCACTGACTCGACGCAAGCGACTCAACGGATGATCACTATTGCACACCGACATCATGCGAATTTTACCCAGCGGTTGGTAATTAATGCGTGGATCGTCAATGCGCTCGTAATCGACCCCAAACGCAAAATCGACTTGTTGGGTTTCTACCAGGCTGGCTAAATCACCGCTCGAGGCCAGCACAAGGTTAAATGAGGTCGCGGTAAAGCGCTTGTTAAGCTGGTGCGCCCAATCCTGCCAAAGCTGATCAGGAATAGCATCATCACGTGCTATCCACACTTCCGCATTGAAGCCCGCGTTGGCTTGTTCACAAGTGCAACGTATCCGCGCCGCGGTCACCGATATGCTCTCGAAGTCTTTATATACGGCTTTGCCAATTTCCGACAGCATCAGCCGATTACCGGTACGATAGAATAGCTCTGCATTGATCGACTGTTCTAGCGCTTTAATCGCCATGCTTAGACGTGAGCGATTCACATCAAGTCGACGTGCTGCTTCAGACACTGAACCGGTTTCTGCCACCGCACAAAACGCATCAATTTGGGTTAGATTCATGCCGCCCTCCTCGCGCTATCCTACCGGAGCGCGGCAAAGACACAAGCAATAGATGCGTTAACATTTTCTCACGACAACACGTATAGCTACTTGCTCAACCCATTAAAAGCACTTACTTTTTTGGTTAATTCCTTCATGCGATGATCAAAGCTTTTGACCGCTTGCTCACTTTGCTCAAAGACCTCATGCGTGCGACTACCCTGCTGCGCAAGCTCTTCAATACTCTGGTTGATCTCATTCACGGCTTGGCTTTGTCGATTGGCACCATCGGCAATCCGCGCATTGTGTTCAAATAATTGTTGTAAGTTGGCATCCAAGGTGTCCATATTGGCAACCGCTTTTTGGTGCGTATCAAGGCTATTCTGACTATCTTGACTCACTTGATTAATTTGTCCGGTTACATTGTCGGATGCCGCGCGAAGCTGATTGATGATGTCTTGTACTGAGGAATCCCCTGATGATTTAGATAAAAATCATCAATTTAAGGTAGATGCACACCTTGTCATATGATCAAATGGTTTCACCAAAAATCAATAATCAGACAACAAGATGTGCGAACTCAATATCTTACATGACTCTCTCTACCAATTCTGTCCTGAACTGCATTTAAAGCGACTTAATAGCTTGATGTTAGCTTGCCGAGCATTG
>NZ_AQOD01000080.1 GCF_000513715.1 Salinivibrio socompensis S35 | reverse complement strand
AATCAAGGCTTTCACTTAGGTATCGCGCAAACGCGTACCGACGAGACGGTGAGTTTGATGGCAAAAGCGGATAATGCGCTACAACACGCGAAGCGTCATCAAGAGGTCTATTTTTGGCCAACCGATGAGCAAGTTGACAGCCGGACCCGAGAGCAATGGCGTCACCTATTGCTCAATGCGCTGCAACAAAACCCATTAGCGCTGTATGCCCAACCTGTTCGCCACCGTGATAATCAATATAATTGGCATCAAGAGGTGTATGCGCACCTTTGGGTTGACGATAACTGGTTGTCGGCGGGCCAATTGCTCAACCGTATTGAGATGTATGCCTTAGGGGAAGAGTTTGATAAGCACGTGCTAACTCGGGTGGATGCATACCTTAAAGCCACCCCTCAAAGTGATAAATTAGCAGTGAATCTTACCGTGGAAAGTGTTCAAAGCCGAACATTCCATGATTGGTTAGGTCACTTCTTACTCAAAACCTATCTGGCGGGTAAACTGGCGTTTGAAGTGTCAGAAAAAGCGGTTCATGCTGATCCGCAGGCTTGCAAGTCACTGTTTGGTTTGATCCGTACACAAGGCTTTGAAGTTGGTGTTGATCATTTTGGCCGCAATATGGACAACGTCGACTACATCAAAAACGTCGAGCCTGATTATGTCAAGCTGGATATCGGGTTTGGTCAGCAGTTGAGCGATGTGGATGATGTGTTCATTCGCATGCTAGTCAATATTGCGGCCGCACGAGAGATTGTTGTGATTGCCACTGGGATTGAACAATCCGAACAGCACCAGTATTTTCATCAATTAGGTTGTCAAGGATATCAAGGTTATATCCTGCCACCGATTAGGCTGGATAGTGGTGAGCAGCCTTAGTCTTCACCCCATTTTTTTGCATGACCCATGCATCTTCTCGTCGACCGTTGGTACAAGCATAATAGTGTTTTCGGCGGTTGACGAGCTTAAACCCATGCTTTTGATACAGTGCTTGCGCGGCGGCATTGCTTTCACGTACCTCCAGCCAAATACACTCCGCACCCGCTTCACCAAGGTGTTTTATCATCGCCTCGAGTAAAACGCTTCCCCATCCTTGGCCTTGATAGGTCGGATCGATAGCAATATTGAACAATTCTCCCTCACCCGCGATACAGCGGGCATAAAAATAGCCAATCAGTAATGCGTGTGGCTGCATCAGACGAAGCCCGTACGCGTGGTCAAAACGGCCAGTTGGCGCCGCCAGTTGGGTGTCTGCCCAAGGTGAACAGTGGGCGCGCTGCTCGATTGCGCTGATGGAGTGGATGTCATCGTGCGCCAGCGGGGAAAGACAGTAATCAGCCATATTGGCAAATCTGCCGCCACAGATCACGTTTGGCGGTTGGGTTATCGTGCATCTGCGCCAAGGGAATAGAATCTAAACGTCGCACGCCATCAATAATCACATCAGGCGCGTCAATATACCAGCACCACGTTAAGCGATGTTCGCCCAGTGCCGACAACGCCGCATGCGGTAATTGACGCGCCTGCTCGGGGCGCAGTTTCATGCTCTTTAGTATATTACCAAACAACCACGCATCTTTTTCACTGAGCGGCGTATCACAGACCAGCAGTAATTGGCAGGTGTCTGGCAACTGAATAACCTCGTGCGTTTGGTCATAGATCGCTGGATGACGTAATTGCCAGACATCTAAGCCCATCGCTTGTAAACGTTGAATGTCGGTTAACATCATTTTGGCATCCGTATTAAGCGGTCGCGGCGGCTAATTGCTTATACCACCAGGTATCGTTGGCCTGTATGGGTGCAAACTCGGCGCGCGCGGCCTCAGCACTGGGCATTATTTTAAGCTGGGTATAGCCAAACTCAAAGAGTGTGGATTCCGCTTCGTTCAATAGTGGCATTAAAAGATCAGGATCTGGGCTGTGCCATAACGCGATTTCTTGGCTGTTGTTATCCATTTGCGCATCAATCACCACAATATGGCCCTGTACCTCTCCCATATCGCTGGTCGCGAGTAACGACAGAGAAATAAGCCCGGCTTCGCGCCATTGCTTGAGTTGGTCGGCTTGATAAGGACGAATGATATCGTCGCGCCACCAACGATCCAGTTTAACCAAGTCAGCGGGCGCTTCTGAGCGAATAAGCATAAGATATACAGCGGTGAATAAATGTTGTGGTCAGGATAACCGATTCCCGATCCGGTGCAATAGTGGCAGTCATTCTCTCGCGAATGATTACGCAGCTAAATGCATAAATAGCCACCAAATTGTGCAATTTGGCAACATATTCTCGATTTTTTACTGATTTTGCGTTCTTTCGCTCTTTTTACAGAAAAATGTACGGTATATAGTGAGAAAAGCTTGAACCTATGACGCGTGCCTCATAAAGTGCTACTGACAATGAAGTTAAAAGTGTCTAGAATATGAGACGCTTGTCTCGATGGTGATAATGTCGAGCGTAATTACCGGATGTGAGCCCCCATGCCAATACCGCCGTTAAATGATTGGTTTTACTGCTTAACCGATAACAGTCCATTCTTTTTTGCCATTCTAGATAGTTCTGATCGCTACGTGTATGCTAACCCGCGCTATTGTGAGTTAGCAGGCCTTTCCGCCGTCTCATTAAAAGGGCTCTCTGATACAGACACGCTAGGAGACGCTTTCTATCAAGCGGTAAGACCGCATTATGATCAAGCAAGACGCGGGGATGGCGCTGAAGGGGAAGTAGTGATTGCGGGTGAGTACCATAGCTCAAGCTTTCACTTTAGCGTTGTGCCACTGAAAAACTACACAGATGAGCAAGGGAAGCCGTGTGTCATCTTTCATGCGGTTGACACTTCCGAGCGTCAAATCTTAGCTAGTGCACTAGAGGAAGCGGATGAGAAATATCATCGTTTAAGTTCATTGATCGATGATGGCTGTTGCGTGGTGGAGGACGGCTGTATCCTCTCTGCTAATCCTGCTGCGGCGACTTTGTTAGGGGCGGTATCTTTAGAGGATTTAGTCGGTGAGCCGATTGATCACTATTTATCACTGGGCGATAAAAGCCACTCGGTGACAGATCGCTTGATCGGTCGTAAGAGCGGGGAGCGTATTGACACATGGAGTGTGAAGCGTGACGTGCCAGTAAGTGTGTATTCATCGCCGATCCACGTATTGGGCAAACAAGCCAATATGTTGCGCTTAAACGCCCCCGATACAGAGGTGAGGCGACTTAAACCGACGCAGCATGATGGGATAAGCAAAGTTGGCGAGCAACAATGGGCGAATATCGATGCCTTGACAGGGCTATATAATCGCTATGGCTTTAGCAGTGAGTTGGATAAACTGATCCGTGCGCAGACGCCCTTAGCCATGTTGTATCTTGACGTGGATAACTTTAAAAATATCAATGACTCATTGGGTCACCATGTGGGCGATCGAGTACTGCAAGACATTGCGCAACGTTTACGTGCGCTGCTTTCCGCCGACACCATTATTGGTCATCTGGGGGGGATGAGTTTGCGGTGATCCTCCCTAAACCCGCCACAGAGGATGCGCCTGACCAACTGGCTGATAAGGTTGTCGGTGCGATTAGCCAACCTTTCGAACTGCATTATTTTAGTAAATACTTAGCCTGTTCGGTGGGAATGGTGCGTTATCCTGAACATGGCAAAGATGCCAGACAATTGCTGCAAAATGCAGATACGGCAATGTATGAGGCGAAAGAGCAAGGTCGCAACCGTATTGTTGATTATAACGATAGCATGAGCAAAGAAGCACGGATGCGCTTGTGGCTAGAAGTAGAGTTGCAAAAAGCGCTACAAAATAAAAGCTTAGAAGTCTGGTATCAGCMCAAAGTGAATGCGGGAGATTTTCGTATCGAATGGGGCGGAGGCTTGGTGCGTTGGAAGCATCCTGTGGAGGGTTATATTAGCCCGGGGCGTTTTATCCCTGTCGCCGAGCGCTGTGGGTTGATAGAAGCACTGGGACGTCTTGTGATGCGGGAAGTCTTTCAAAATGTTCGCCGCTGGCGGCAACAAGGGTTATTACCGGGTCGGGTAGCGATCAATTTATCGCCAGAACAATTTAGCAGCCCTAAACTTATTGAGCACATGGAAAAGCTATTAAAGGCAACCGGTGCAAACCCTGAAGATATCACCTTTGAACTCACCGAAAGCGCGGTGATGAGAAATGATGATCACGCACTGACCATGCTGAATGCGATTAAATCCTTAGGGTTCGCGCTATCGATTGATGATTTTGGCACGGGGTACTCGTCGTTGTCTTATCTCGCACGCTTTCCGCTTGATGAGCTTAAAATCGATCGCGCTTTTATTCATGAGATGGATACACTCAGTAAGCAGGTGACACTGGTGGAGAGTATTATCCACCTTGGTCGCGCAATGGAAATGACCGTGGTGGCAGAGGGAGTAGAAACTCGGCAGCAAGCGTCGGTATTAACCAACTTACATTGCGATACCATTCAAGGCTATTATTTTCACTCCCCGATGCCGAAGCGAGAGTTTGAAACGTTACTGCATAAAAACAAGCCCCAAAATCAACCGCCACAATTGTTGGCGCCAACTCATTCGTGAGTAACGCGTCAGTGAAAAATAAAAAGAGCAGGGAAACCTTGCTCTTTCTATTGTGACATTTGAGACGCAAGCACGCGTTATGGCTGACGGTAAGCCAGGCGGTTCAGCTCAAGCAGCGCGTAACGATGTTCGACAAACTGATAGACGTTGCCCGACATGGCGAGTTTATAAAGCGCGACAGCGCGATCATTATCCCCTTGGTACTGATACCGTTTGGCGAGATAAAAATACGCTTCACACAGGCGCTCCGCTAACTGTTGGTTATCCTTGCCTTGAGCGGCTAATTGTTCAAGCAATTCGCGCTCGCTGATCTCACCCAGATACATATCCACCAGTTTCCAGCCCCAGCCGGCCGTATCGGCATTCGCTTTACGCGTTGCCAGCGCTTGTTGAGCTTGAGGTTCCCCTTTCCAATCTCGCTCCACTAAATAGAGCCAAATCAGGCGATAAGGGTCGTCAGTATTGGCTTGGTAGTGCGTGAGTAGATCCTGATGTGCCAATCGATAGCGACCGCCATAGTATAAGGCAATACCGCGATTACGTTCGGCATAACTGTGGCTGTTATCGAGCTCTAACGTTGAGTCAAAGGCTTCGTAAGCCGCATCGTAATGGCCATTTTGGGTAAAGTAGACCCCCAGAATATTGAACACATCGGGTTGGTCAGGCTTTAAAGACAAAGACTGGTTGAAATCCAACCGAGCCAAGTCTCGCATACCAAGGTTATCGTGCATTAATCCGCGTTCATAGTGCAGTTGCGCACGTGCCTCGTCGCTCAAATCTTGTCGCGCGAGTAGTTGATCGATGCGTGCTAGGTGTACTTCCTGTTGTAGCGTAGGCTGCAAGGGAACGGCCATCGGTGGGAAAGTCCACTGACTGCTACATCCTGTTAGCAACAACAGCGCCACAATCAGCAATAACAGCGCCACATTGGTCAGTGGTTTATAAAAAACGGTCATGAAGGCGCATCTCCGTGTAAAAAAAAGGGAGCCTCAGCCCCCTTTATATCATGAATAACCCAATGACTCTAAGCGTCAGTACTTGGCGCTTGCTCCACAGGTGCGGCATCCTCTGATGGCTTGTCTGTGCCTTTCTCAGACGCTGCTTCTTTCATGCTTAGGCGAATACGTCCTTGACGGTCGACTTCTAGCACTTTGACGTTCACTTCTTGGCCAACTTCAAGATAATCCGTCACTTTCTCAACGCGCTCATCCGCAATTTGAGAAATATGGACCAGGCCATCTTTGCCGCCAACAACGGAGACGAATGCCCCGAAATCAACAATACGCATCACCTTACCGGTATAGATGCGACCGACTTCAACTTCCGCGGTTAGCGCTTCGATACGTGAAATCGCATCTTTAGCCGCATCACCGTCGGTCGCAGCAATTTTGACTGTACCATTATCATCGATTTCAATGGTTGTGCCTGTTTCTTCGGTCAGCTGACGGATCATGGCACCGCCTTTACCAATCACATCACGAATCTTGTCTGGGTTGATGCTCATCGTATGGATGCGCGGGGCAAACTCAGAGATATCATCACGTGCAGAACCAATCGCTTGATTCATCGTATCCAAGATATGCAAACGTGCGCCTTTTGCTTGGTTTAGGGCGATTTGCATGATCTCTTTAGTGATCCCTTCGATCTTAATGTCCATCTGTAGAGCGGTGACACCGTCGTCGGTACCGGCCACTTTAAAGTCCATATCGCCGAGGTGATCTTCATCACCCAAGATGTCTGAAAGTACGACAAAGTCATTACCTTCTTTCACCAGACCCATGGCAATACCTGCAACCGATTTTTTCACCGGTACACCGGCATCCATCAGCGCGAGAGACGTACCACAGACAGATGCCATGGATGATGAGCCGTTGGATTCAGTGATTTCTGACACCACGCGTAGTGTGTACGGGAATTCTTCTTGGCTTGGCATTACGGCCGCAATACCACGCTTAGCGAGGCGGCCATGACCGATTTCGCGGCGTTTAGGCGTACCAACAAATCCCGTCTCACCCACACAATAGGGAGGAAAGTTGTAGTGCAGCATGAAGCTATCTTTTCGCTCACCCATGATAGAGTCGATAATTTGTGCATCACGCTGCGTGCCAAGTGTCGCCGTGACGAGCGCCTGGGTCTCACCACGCGTAAACAACGCGCTACCGTGAGTGCGAGGCAATACGCCGGTGCGTACATCCAAGGCTCGGATCATATCTTTTTCACGACCATCGATACGCGGTTCACCCGCGATAATACGGCCACGAACCACTGTTTTTTCTAGGTCGCCAAGCATGCCGAGGATCTCGCGATCGTTAAGCGTCTCGTCTTGGTCCAATAGAGCAGCAACAACCTCTTTTTTAATTTGGCTGATTTGCTCGTAACGCGCCATTTTTTCAGTGATTTGGTATGCCTGCGCCAATGAGCCTTGTGCCATTTCCGCAACACGGGCTTGCAAGGCCGCATTCACGGTCGGTGTTTGCCAATCCCATGCAGGCGTGCCGACTTCGGCCGCAAACGCTTTAATCGCACTGATCGCGGTCTGCTGTTGCTCGTGACCAAACATCACCGCTTGCAGCATTTGCTCTTCGCTCAGACGATCAGCTTCTGACTCAACCATCAGCACTGCGCCCTCTGTTCCTGCAACCACCAGATCCAGCTTGCTTTCGTCGAGATCAGCCGAGCTTGGGTTAAGGACCAGCTCGTCATTGATATAACCAACACGTGCGCAGCCTATTGGGCCATTAAATGGAATGCCTGAAATGGCCAGCGCTGCCGAGGTGCCCAGCATCGCGACAATGTCAGGACTGACCGCAGGATTGACTGAGACAACCGTCGCAATCACTTGCACTTCGTTTTTGAACGAATCGGGGAAAAGTGGACGGATTGGACGGTCAATTAAGCGTGCAGTGAGGGTTTCCGCCTCTGATGGGCGGCCTTCACGTTTGAAGAAACCACCTGGGATTTTGCCTGCCGCGTAAGTACGCTCTTGATAGTTAACTGTCAGAGGGAAAAAGCTCTGGCCTTCGGCGGCTTCTTTTTTACCTACAACAGAGACCAATACCGAGGTATCGTCCATGCTGATCATGACGGCACCATTGGCTTGACGTGCCATGACGCCGGTTTCCAATGTCACAGTATGATTGCCGTATTGGAATGTTTTTACGATTGGATTCACAGATTATTTCCTTGTTGCTGAGGGATAAATCCTTTGATTTATCTCACTAATTGTCGGCTTTCAGCTGTTCACCATCGCGACTAATGACAGCACACTGCGCGGATGTTTGATCTTGATAGGCAGTATGCTGTCAATAGTCGCGACCTAATGGTCGACGTTGTTGACTGCTTTACAGCTGAAAGTGGCGCTAATTATACACGTGCTTCACCGATAACGACACCACAGGGTGGCCAATTGACGACATTTGTGATGAGTTTGGCAAGCAAACTTGCCCCTAGCGCGTGCAGATAACCGTGCCAAGCCAGATTTGTGAATTGAAGCTGGCTACAAGATCAGCGAAAATACGCCACCTTTGTGATTTACCTTCTCAGTTGGCGACCGATTGCCGCCTGAACCAAATAAGAAGATAACCTGCTATGTCAAATACACCGCT
This sequence comes from Salinivibrio socompensis S35, assembly GCF_000513715.1. Classification (GTDB taxonomy): domain Bacteria; phylum Pseudomonadota; class Gammaproteobacteria; order Enterobacterales; family Vibrionaceae; genus Salinivibrio; species Salinivibrio socompensis. The sequence continues at coordinate 8,494 of NZ_AQOD01000080.1, read as the reverse complement.
GCAACAGGAAGTTGATAAACGACGCACCTTTGCGATTATTTCGCACCCGGATGCGGGTAAAACCACCATCACCGAGAAAGTGCTTTTGTTCGGACGTGCGATTCAAACAGCCGGCACAGTCAAAGGCAGAAAATCGGATAATCATGCGAAATCCGATTGGATGGATATGGAAAAAGAGCGTGGGATCTCGGTAACCACCTCGGTGATGCAATTTCCGTATAACAACTGTTTGGTTAACTTGCTTGATACCCCCGGGCACGAGGACTTCTCGGAGGATACGTATCGCACCTTGACCGCGGTTGACTCTTGTTTGATGGTCATTGATGCCGCAAAAGGGGTGGAAGACCGGACGCGTAAGTTGATGGAAGTCACCCGCTTGCGCGATACGCCGATCATTACCTTTATGAACAAATTGGACCGCGACATTCGTGACCCGACGGAGTTGCTTGACGAAGTCGAAAGTGAGCTCAATATTGCTTGCGCGCCGGTGTCATGGCCAATTGGCTGCGGAAAAGGGTTTCAAGGTGTGTACCACATTCACCGTGATGAAAGCATTCTTTATCAGTCCGGTCAGGGGCATAAAATTCAGGATGCGCGTATTATCAAAGGGCTGGACAACCCCGAATTGGATGAAGCCATTGGTGCTGACATCGCGCAAGACTTGCGTGACGAGTTGGAACTGGTGATGGGGGCGTGCACATGAATTTGATCGTGAGCTGTTTTTAAGTGGCGAGCTGACGCCCGTTTTCTTTGGTACGGCACTGGGTAACTTCGGTGTCGATCATATGCTCGATGGCTTGACCGAGTGGGCGCCTAAGCCAATGGCACGTTCGACCCATGATCGTGAGGTGCGTGCCGATGAAGAAAAATTCTCAGGGTTTATCTTTAAAATTCAAGCGAATATGGACCCACGTCACCGCGACCGCATTGCCTTTATGCGGATTGTCTCGGGTAAGTATCAGCAGGGAATGAAGCTTCGCCACGTGCGCCTGGGTAAGCAAATCAATATCTCGGATGCGGTAACCTTTATGGCAGGGGATCGCTCACGGGCTGAAGATGCCTTTGCCGGCGATATTATTGGCCTGCATAACCATGGCACCATTCAAATTGGTGATACCTTTACCCAAGGCGAAGATCTTAAATTCGCGGGGATCCCTAACTTTGCACCTGAGCTATTCCGCCGTATTCGCCTTAAAGATCCATTGCGTCAAAAGCAGTTACTGAAAGGGTTGATCCAGCTATCAGAAGAGGGCGCGGTACAGGTCTTCCGTCCGTTACAGTCGAATGATCTGATTGTCGGTGCGGTTGGTGTCCTGCAGTTTGACATGGTGGTGGCACGCTTGAAAGCAGAGTACAACGTTGACGCGCTGTACGAGCCCATTAATGTGGCGACGGCCCGTTGGGTTGAGTGCGCTGATGAGAAAAAATTGGATGAATTTCATCGTAAAAACCAGACTAACCTCGCGCTGGATGGCGGGGATAACCTGACCTATATTGCGCCAACCATGGTCAACCTCAATCTAACGCAAGAGCGTTTTCCAGACATTGATTTAAGGGCAACGCGCGAGCACTAAGTGACCTCGGCTTATGCCAAAAGTATAGAGTCAGGTAGGGAAATATTCTTGTCCCCCTGCGAGTGAGGGGAAAACCTTCTATAATGCCGTCTGTATAGAGACGGCATTTTACTATCGAGAGGACAACGATGAAGGTGGTTCTGGCGGTTAAAGCATGATTGATACCCATTGTCACTTCGACTTCCCTCCTTTTAATCAGGCCCTAGCGCAATATTGGCAAGCGGCGCGTGAGGTGGGCGTAACACGCATGGTAGTGCCGAGTGTCAGTGAACAAAACTGGCAGGCGGTTTTAGCACTGACGGAACGTTTTGCTGGCATCTATGCTGGGTTGGGGTTACATCCATGCTTTCTCGAGACGCACACAGAGAACAGCCTCGCGGCATTGGAAAAAGCACTGGTAGCACGGCCGTTGGACTGCGTGGCGGTCGGCGAAGCTGGTCTGGATTATTTTGTAGCTAACGTCCCGGAGATGAAGCAGCGTCAGCAAGCCTTGCTTGACGGGCAGTTATGGCTTGCCCACCGTTATGATTTACCCATTATTTTGCATAGTTGCCAATCCCATAACGAATTACTACGTCTGGTGAAAGCGTATCCTGGCGTACGCGGTGTGCTGCATGCGTTCAGTGGTAGCGAGCAACAAGGCAAACAATTTATTGATGCTGGTCTCATGCTCGGCGTGGGGGGCACGGTGACGTATGAACGAGCCAACAAAACCCGTCAAGCCATCGCGCGTTTACCGCTCGAACACTTGGTATTGGAAACCGATGCTCCCGACATGCCTTTAGCGGGATTTCAAGGAAAACCCAACACGCCGGCCCAGGTATCTCGGGTGGCTGATGTAGTCGCAGGGTTAAAAAGCTGTGATAGAGATCATCTCGTGACCGAAACATCAGGCAATGCTGAAAGAATGTTTGGCTTTCACTAAGCGCGAACGTGCGTAAGACAAACGTTTGCGGTTGCATAAGCTCACAAAACTAGATCAAAGTCATACTTATTGATGCATTGCAAAATAGTTTTACAGCGAACTGTGATTGGAATATTACTTTAATGTGACTGCTCTGCGTATAATCTCTCCCCGGAAACCAAATTCCACTCTGTCGAGACGCCAACTTTTTACTTTGAGGATGCCAATACTATGAGCCTGCTGATGAGCGTAATCGGGATGGTTGTACTGCTAGGGATAGCTGTTCTCCTTTCTGATAACCGCAAAGCCATTAACCTCCGTACCGTGGGTGGCGCATTTGCTATCCAACTCTTTTTCGGTGCTTTCGTACTGTATGTCGACGTGGGTCGTGACATTCTTTACGGCGCATCACAATACGTTGCTAACGTCATCGCCTATGGTGACGAAGGGATCAGCTTCATTTTTGGTGGACTGGTTTCTGACAAAATGTTTGAACTGTTCGGCGGTGGCGGTTTCGTCTTCGCACTGAAAGTTCTGCCTGTTATTGTCTTCTTCTCATCACTGATAAGCGTGCTTTACTACCTGGGTATCATGCAGGTTGTGATTAACGTGCTTGGTGGTGGCTTGCAAAAAGCACTGGGTACGTCACGTGCCGAGTCGATGTCTGCGACGGCGAACATCTTCGTAGGTCAAACTGAAGCGCCACTCGTGATCCGTCCATTTGTACCGCGCATGACGCAATCAGAGCTGTTTGCGGTAATGTGTGGTGGCCTCGCGTCTGTAGCGGGTGGTGTCTTGGCCGGTTATGCGTCAATGGGGGTTCCACTCGAGTACTTGATTGCCGCTTCATTTATGGCGGCGCCTGGTGGTCTGTTGTTTGCTAAAATCATCAAGCCAGAAACCGAAGAACCGGTTGAGCAAATGGCCGATGCCACTGCAGAAGGCGTGGAAAAACCGGCTAACGTTATCGATGCTGCTGCTGGTGGTGCCTCTTCAGGTATGCAACTGGCCCTAAACGTGGGTGCTATGCTGCTTGCCTTTATCGGTTTGATTGCACTAATTAACGGTATGCTGGGTGGGATCGGCGGTTGGTTTGGTTATCCAGGTATTACACTTGAGATGATTCTGGGTTACCTATTCGCCCCATTTGCGTTCCTTATTGGTGTGCCATGGGAAGAAGCAGTGGTTGCCGGCTCTTTCATTGGTCAGAAGATCGTGGTCAACGAATTCGTTGCTTACCTCAACTTCACCCAATATCTTGGTGATAACGCACAAGTTGTTGCGGCGACGGGTGTTGAGATGACAGAGAAAACCAAAGCGATTATCTCATTTGCACTGTGTGGTTTTGCCAACTTGTCTTCGGTCGCTATCTTGCTTGGCGGTTTGGGCGGTCTTGCTCCAAGTCGTCGTCCGGAGATTGCACGCTTTGGTGTGAAAGCGGTGGTTGCAGGTACCTTGTCTAACTTAATGGCGGCAACGATTGCGGGTCTATTTGTGACCTTAACCCTTGCAGGTTAATCGCCTAAACACGAAATAACTGCGTCACCAAAACGCCACACAGTGAATCTGTGTGGCGTTTTTTATAGGGTGTATACTTACTGCGTATTTGATAAATAAAGTGAATCCAGTTAACAAAATAAGGAAAAACGATGCAGGAAGTGCTCCTTGCCCTCGTCGCCGGTTTTTTAGTCGGTGTTTTGTTTAGTGCGATTAAGTTACCTATCCCGCGCCGCCAGTTTTGTCGGGGGTGATGGGGATTGTCGGTGTCTACTTAGGTGGGATTGGTTATCAATGGATTATCGAACGGTTTTTCAGCTAACTCGCATTGGTTCTACCCAGCAACACTGTATTTTTCAACAGAAACGGTAAAAACTAGTTTTGCTGAATTGGCGTTGGTAAAATAAGTGAAGGCCGTCAAAGTTTGGTGGCGCCACACTCTTTATCTTCCTCTCATGGTTAGCAACAAAAGGTGTGGCTAGCCCCAATCGAAAACGTCCAATGGCGGAACCGCGAACACTCATGTGTTTGCACGCGGCAACAAGGATGGTTGGTTGAAGGCGGCACAACGTCCAGCCTCAAACTTCATGGAGCCAAGTCCGCTGAACAGCAACCGGCTACGAGTGACGGTTGCCAACACAGTGGCCAACCCAATACCTGTTTGGCAAAAGAATGAGGACTGGAGATATCCAATGAACGAATTACACACCGCGGCCCTACGCGCACTCAAATTGATGGATCTGACCACACTGAATGATGATGACACCAATGAAAAAGTGATCACCTTGTGTCAGAACGCGAAAACGGCTGTCGGTAACACGGCTGCTGTCTGCATTTATCCTCGCTTTATTCCCATAGCGAAAAAAACATTACGTGAGCAAGGTACACCTGATGTACGCATTGCTACCGTGACCAACTTTCCACATGGCAATGATGATATTGATATTGCGGTGGCAGAAACCAAGGCCGCCGTGGCCTATGGCGCCGATGAAGTGGACGTTGTTTTCCCCTATCGTGCATTGATCGCCGGCGACGAAAGTACAGGTGCTGAGCTGGTTAAACAGTGTAAAGTTGCATGTGGTAGCGACGTATTGCTTAAAGTCATCATTGAAACTGGCGAGTTACATACCGAGGCGTTGATCAAGCGCGCGTCAGAGATCGCGATTGATGCTGGGGCTGATTTTATTAAAACCTCAACCGGTAAAGTGGCGGTCAATGCCACGCCTGAAGCGGCCGAGATCATGCTCAATGTGATCAAAGACAAAGGCGTTTCGGAACGTGTTGGCTTTAAGCCAGCCGGGGGCGTGCGGACTGCAGAAGACGCACAACAATACTTGGCCATGGCCGATCGCATTCTCGGTGACCAATGGGCCGATAACCGCCATTACCGTTTTGGCGCGTCCAGCTTGTTGGCGAACTTACTGCACACCTTGGGTGAAGGCGAAAAAGCCGCTGAAGGTGGCTATTAATTAGTCACACACCTAAACGGTTGGGCGACCGGTTGCTCGCGTAGTCGGTTGCTCACGTATGTGTTGGTAAGGAGGATGCATGATCTTACCTCAGGAAATTATTCGTAAAAAACGCGACAACATCGCGTTGAGCAAAGAAGAAATTTATTCGTTCATCCAGGGTGTTGCGGCTGAATCCGTGTCGGAAGGCCAAATCGCGGCGTTTGCCATGGCGGTGTATTTTAATGATATGACCATGGCCGAACGTGTGGCCCTGACCTGTGCGATGCGCGATTCAGGTATGACCATCGATTGGTCACCCATGAAGTTTGATGGTCCCGTCGTCGATAAGCACTCCACGGGCGGTGTCGGTGATGTGACCTCGCTAATGCTGGGCCCGATGGTAGCAGCGTGCGGGGGTTATGTGCCGATGATTTCTGGCCGAGGCTTAGGCCATACCGGCGGCACACTCGATAAACTGGAGTCTATCCCGGGTTATAACATCACGCCAAGCAACCAGGTATTTGGCGATGTCACACGTGATGCTGGCGTAGCGATTATCGGGCAAACCGGCTCATTGGCACCTGCCGATAAGCGCGTGTATGCCACCCGAGATGTCACAGCCACGGTAGATAATATCTCCCTGATCACGGCCTCTATCTTATCCAAAAAGCTCGCGGCAGGCCTTGATGCGCTCGTGATGGACGTCAAGGTAGGATCGGGCGCGTTCATGCCGACGTATGAAGACTCAGAGGCGCTGGCGAAATCGATTGTGGGTGTGGCCAATGGGGCGGGCACCAAAACCAGTGCCTTGCTGACGGACATGAACCAAGTGTTGGCATCGTCGGCGGGCAATGCGTTGGAAGTGAAAGAAGCGGTCGACTTTTTAACCGGTCGTTACCGCAATCCACGTCTGTACAATGTAACCATGGCACTGTGTGCGGATATGCTGGTGGTGAGCGGACTGGCGTCAGATGTGACGCAAGCAAAACAAAAATTGGATCAGGCACTGGATAGCGGTCGCGCTGCCGAGTGTTTTGCCAAAATGGTTGCTGGTTTAGGCGGTCCCGCTGATTTTGTGGAGTCGCCAGCGCAATACCTGGCCACTGCATCAGTAATAAAGCCTGTTTATGCCGAGCAATCAGGCATTATCAGTGCCATGGATACACGGGCATTGGGCATGGCTATTATAGAAATAGGTGGTGGCCGTCGGGTTGCCAACGATAAAATTGATTATGCCGTTGGGTTGAACGAAATGATTCGTCTGGGGCAAAACGTGGACGAGCAAACACCGCTCGCCATGCTCCATGCTCAAACTGAAGAGCAATGGCAACAAGCGGCCAATGCGGTGCGAGCCGCAGTAAAAGTAGCTGATGAGGCGCCAAATTCTACGCCAGACGTATATCGTCGTATCAGCTTACAAGACGTCTAATGGAGGCGATCATGAAACGCGCAATTGTATTAGTTTTAGACTCATTTGGTATTGGTGCCACTGAAGACGCCGTGAAATTCGGTGACCAAGGCGCTAACACCCTTGGCCACATCGCACAAGCGTGTGCAAAGGGTGAAGCTGACAACGCGGATCGTAAAGGTCCGTTATCTCTGCCTAACATGACTAAGCTTGGACTCGGTAAAGCCTGTGAAGAGTCATCCGATTACTTCCCTGAAGGATTGGATCCTCACGCAGAGATCGTGGGTGCTTATGCGCATGCCAAAGAGCTGTCGTCGGGGAAAGACACCCCGTCTGGCCACTGGGAAATTGCCGGTGTGCCTGTCTTGTTTGAGTGGGGCTATTTCTCCGATCTGACCAATAGCTTCCCAGACGTGTTACTTAACCGCATTGTTGAGCGTGCAGGGCTACCGGTTATATCGGTAATTGCCATGCATCGGGCACGCAAGTGCTGGACGATCTCGGTGAAGAGCATATGAAAACCGGTAAGCCGATCTTCTATACCTCGGCAGATTCTGTGTTCCAAATTGCGTGTCACGAAGAGACTTTTGGGCTAGACAAGCTGTATGAGCTTTGCCAAATCGTGCGTGAAGAGCTGGAAGACTACAATATTGGCCGTGTCATTGCGCGCCCATTTGTCGGTTCAGGTAAAGGCCAGTTTGAGCGTACCGGTAATCGCCGTGATCTGTCGGTCGAGCCGCCATCCACAACGGTGCTGCAAAAAATTGTGGATGAGAAAGACGGTGATGTCGTTTCTATCGGCAAGATTGCTGATATCTATGCTCACTGTGGGATCACTAAGAAAATCAAAGCAACCGGCCTTGAAGCGCTGTTTGATGCCACCAAAGATGCCATCAAAGAAGCGGGCAACAACAGCTTAGTCTTCACTAACTTTGTCGACTTTGACTCTGCTTACGGCCATCGTCGTAATGTGGCGGGCTATGCGGCCGCGCTAGAGTATTTCGACCGCCGCTTGCCGGAAATTATGGCGATGTTGGAAGAAGATGACGTGCTGCTACTCACGGCAGACCATGGCTGTGATCCAACTTGGCCGGGCACGGATCATACCCGCGAGCACATTCCAGCTCTGGTCTATGGTCACAACATCCCGGCAGGCTCTCTGGGTCGCCGTGACACCTTTGCAGATATTGGCCAGTCGTTGGCACATTATTTTGATACCTCACCGATGGATTACGGGAAGTCATTTTTATAATCTCACTCGCGAGATAGCAATAAAAAGTGATAACAACAAAAAGAGGTGGCAATATGCCATCTCTTTTTTTATTTCCGATATTCAACGTATTAGATTACCGACACAATGGCGGCGTTACCAAGGCAGTAAGCGTGATCGGTATTCGCGCCGTAGTAGCATTCCCATCAATAACGCGCCTAGAAAGAGCGCCAGGGCCAGTAAGGCACGAAACTCAGTGATGGTCGATTGGATCTGTTGTTTGGCGTGATCAATCACCGATTGATGCTCAAGCGTGAGGCGTAGAAAGCCGATAATATCGCCATCACGACTGATAGGCGTCATCAATTGCTGTTTTCCTTGGCTTTCCAGCCCGAGTGGCGTCGTGAGCCCACAGCCGTTTCAAGTGGTAACGCGTTGACAGAGCGGACA
>NZ_AQOD01000079.1 GCF_000513715.1 Salinivibrio socompensis S35 | reverse complement strand
TACATTTATACGCGTTCGTTTCAGATGATGACCAGCTTACGTCTCTTTGAGAATTCTCGATTTAATGAGTGAAGCCACTAATGTGATTGCTGAAGGTGAGGTGTTGCAGTTGATGAACTGTAACGATCCTGACACCACCGAAACCAGTTATATGCAGGTGATCTATTCGAAAACCGCGCGTTTGTTTGAATCTGCGACACAGATAGGGGCGATTCTCAACGAAGCGGACGCCGATACGGAAAAAGCCCTGCAAAACTATGGCCGTTACCTGGGGACCGCGTTCCAGCTCATTGATGATGTGATTGACTACACCAGTAAAGACGATGAGATGGGTAAGCAAACCGGTGATGACCTGGCTGAAGGCAAACCGACGCTGCCTTTGCTTCATGCGATGCAGCATGGCAGCGAAGTGGAATCGGCGATGATTCGCAACGCTATCGAAAAAGGAAATGGGCGCGATAAATTAGAGGCTATCTTAGCCTGTATGGACGCATGCGGCTCGCTCGCTTATACCCGTAAACGCGCTGAGCAAGAAGCAGAAAAAGCTATCCATGCCCTTGATAGCCTTTCTGATTCACCCTATAAACAAGCCTTGGTGGCGCTCGCCAAGTTAGCCGTTGACCGCAATACTTAGTCACCGAAGTACAGCATTATCGATATACTGCTTCATCGCAGCGTGATGTTCTTTGCGAGACCTCGCCATCGCGAAACTTGGTCAGCGGATAACCCAGTCATGACGTTATATTAGCCCTCAAGCGTCTACCCGCGTTTACAAAAAACGGCGCCCTCGTGGACGCCGTTTTTTCAGTTTCTAACGGTTATTTCGCGGCGAATTCTTCACCCATTTGGATATCGTTACGCAGGGTTTCTAACATCTTGTCCATCGCTTGCTGCTCGTAAGCGCTAAGCTCACCGATGTCTAAAATTGATTCGATGCCGTTTTTACCTAATTGTACAGGTTGAGCGAAAAAGCGTGCGTGCTCGCCGCTGCCTTCAACGTAAGCACATTCCACCACATTGGATTCGCCTTGCAGTGCACGCACCAAAGACAGGCCAAAGCGACATGCAGCTTGTCCCATTGACAGCGTTGCTGAGCCGCCACCCGCTTTCGCTTCCACCACTTCTGTTCCCGCATTTTGAATGCGTGGGGTCAGTGATTCTACGTCTTCTTGACTAAAGGTCACCCCTTTAACTTGCGACAATAGAGGTAAGATCGTCACGCCTGAATGCCCTCCCACAACAGGGATAGAAACGTCACGCGGATCCATCCCTTTCAGCTCACCGATGAAGGCTTCAGAGCGAATAACATCTAGCGTAGTGATACCAAACAGTTTGTTTTTGTCATAAACGCCTTTGGCTTTTAATACGTCAGCCGCAATGGCCACCGTGGTATTCACTGGGTTAGTAATGATACCCACACAGGCTGTCGGGCATACGTCGGCAATTTTTTCCGCCAGTGACTTCACAATGCCAGCATTGACGTTGAACAGATCAGAGCGATCCATCCCCGGTTTACGCGCGACTCCTGCCGAGATCAGCACCACATCCGCACCTTCTAGTGCCGGGGTAGGATCTTCGCCACTGTAACCTTTAATCGTTACCGGGGTCGGAATGTGGCTCAAGTCGACGGCAACACCCGGTGTCACGGGTGCGATATCATATAGCGCCAAGTCGGAACCGGCGGGTAAGTTGTTTTTAAGTAGTAGGGCTAAGGCTTGACCAATGCCTCCCGCGGCGCCAATCACAGCAACTTTCATGTCGTTCTCCTTTCGATATTTCTTATAGTCCGGATCCGGTCCGGCTTCTGTTCGGGCACAAATCGCCCATCAATGGTACGAAGTGTTGTCTCATCATATGCCTGGGTATACCCCCACTCAAGCGTCAAGCAGTGATGATCAGCCGAAGCTCTCATTTTTTCGCTCACCACCTAAACAGGTGCGCCTTCAAGGCATTGTCGAGACGCAGCAACAGTGACATTGTCGCCATTTTACGCGCGCAATGATTGCCCTCTATTGCATGTATATGCAAAATAGCCACTCGTTTGTTATTGCGAGTCAGCCGTCATGCGTAACTCAGAAAAACAAGACCTATTGGTTCGAGCGTTTAAAGCGATCCTTAAAGAAGAAAAGTTCAGTTCTCAGGGCGAGATTGTCGAAGCCTTACGTGCTCAGGGATTTGAGGGTATCAACCAGTCGAAAGTGTCGCGCATGTTGACCAAATTCGGCGCGGTACGTACCCGTAACGCTAAAATGGAAATGGTCTACTGCTTGCCCATCGAACTCGGCGTGCCAACGACAGGTAGCGCGTTGCGTGAATTGGTGATGGAAATCGACTACAACGAAGCCGTTGTGGTGATTCATACTGGCCCTGGCGCTGCCCAATTGATTGCACGTCTCCTTGACTCCCTCGGTAAAGCCGAAGGGATTTTGGGCGCGGTGGCCGGCGACGACACCATTTTTATTACCCCGACACGAGGTACAACCACAGAAGCGCTTTTCGAAGCAGTATGTGACTTGTTCGAATATTATTACTGATCCATCTATCAGGCAGCGTCACGCCGCTGCCTGTCTGCCTTGTCTCACATTTGAAGCACCCTCCCCGAGACAAAAGCGATAACATCTTTTTAATTTTTCCATATCGCTCTGTTACTATCTGCTTTTAACTGCCAACACACTGCCCACGCTTCATTGAGGGTCAATGATGCGAGGAGTTTCACAGTGGGCTGCAGACTGGCCTCACCATCAACGCGAAACAGGCCATGTATGCTTTTCTCGGGACACTGCAGCCGCATCAGCGGTGCACATGATAATAAGGACAAACTGCATGACGAAGACACATCAATCGTCTCCTGATGTGCAAGACATGGTGGCGCAAGCAGATACGGGTGCGCGCTCACCGAATGGACTATCAGGACGTATTCTTTGGCTGGTACCACTTTTTTGGTCCCTTTTTCAGCTTTGGTATGCGTCGCCGCTACCTTTTGCACTCGATTTTGGCGTACTGAATAACACAGAAGCTCGCTCACTCCACTTAGCGTTCGCGATGTTTTTGGCCTATACCGCCTACCCCGCGCGTAAAACGTCACCTCGCGACCGTGTCCCCCTTTTAGATTGGATTTTCGCCCTTACCGGCAGCCTGGCCGCTGGCTATTTGTTTCTGTTTTACAATCAACTCGCCGATCGCGCAGGCGCCTATACTTCCTTTGATATTACCGTTGCTGCCATCGGTATGGTGTTAATGTTAGAGGCAACACGCCGCGCATTGGGGCCACCTTTGATGGTGGTTGCCGCCGTTTTCCTGCTCTATACATTTGCCGGCCCGCACATGCCGGACGTGATTGCCCACAAAGGGGCCAGCCTCAACAAGGCAATGTCACATCTATGGCTGACCACCGAAGGGGTGTTCGGGGTTGCATTGGGCGTCTCTACCTCCTTTGTTTTCTTGTTTGTGCTCTTTGGTGCCCTACTCGATCGTGCGGGCGCTGGGGGCTATTTCATCAAGGTGGCGTTCTCTTTACTGGGCCATATGCGCGGCGGCCCTGCCAAAGCAGCGGTGGTCGCATCGGGACTGTCTGGGCTTGTGTCAGGTTCATCCATTGCCAACGTAGTAACGACAGGCACCTTTACCATTCCACTGATGAAGCGGGTGGGTTTCCCTAGCCACAAAGCAGGGGCAGTCGAAGTGGCCGCGTCCACAAACGGCCAGCTTACGCCGCCGATCATGGGGGCGGCGGCGTTCTTGATGGTGGAATACGTCGGTATTTCTTATGTCGAGGTGATTAAAGCGGCCCTACTTCCTGCACTTATCTCTTATATTGCGCTGATTTACATCGTCCATTTAGAAGCCTGTAAAGCGGGCATGGAAGGCTTACCGCGCCGTCATACGAGTACAGCATTGCAAAAGCTGTTTTCCTTTATGACCGTGTTTGTCGGGCTATTAGTGCTCAGCGCAGCGGTTTATTATGGTATCGGCTGGACCAAAGACGTCTTTGGCGCATGGCGACCGTGGTGATCGGTACATTGACCCTGATCGCGTATATTCTTCTGGTGCGCTATTCGGCCCGCTACAAGTCGCAAGCGGCCGAGGATCCAGCGGCGACAGATCTGTCTGAGGTGCCAGAGCCAGGTCCCACTGTCCGTTCTGGTTTGTATTATTTGCTCCCGATCGGCGTTCTTGTTTGGTGCCTCACTGTCGAGCGTTTTTCGCCTGGTCTATCGGCGTTCTGGGCCACTCTCTTTATGATTTTTATCATTCTGACTCAGCGTCCACTGATCGCTTACTTTAACCAACGCACCAACTTTAAAGAAGAAATCCGAGAAGGGGGCGTTGATCTGCTCGAAGCCTTTGTCACTGGCGCACGCAATATGATCGGGATAGGTGTCGCGACCGCAGCCGCTGGGATTGTGGTCGGCACCGTAACCCTAACCGGTATTGGCTTGGTGATGACCGATTTTGTCGAGCTTATCTCTGGCGGTAATATCTTCTTGATGTTGCTCTTTACCGCCGTGATCAGTTTGCTCTTAGGGATGGGGCTCCCCACCACGGCAAACTATATTGTGGTTTCGACACTGATGGCGCCAGTAATCGTCACACTAGGCGCGCAACAGGCTTAATCATTCCGCTGATCGCCGTGCATCTTTTTGTGTTCTACTTCGGTATTCTCGCCGATGACACGCCACCGGTCGGTCTCGCGGCATTCGCCGCTGCCGCCATTGCTAAATCAGATCCAATTCGTACCGGTGTACAAGGCTTTACGTACGATATTCGTACCGCTATCTTGCCTTTCATGTTTATCTTCAACACCCAGTTGTTGTTGCTCGATCTCGACGGCCCTTTTCATCTGATATTAACGATCATCTCTGCCACGATCGCGATGCTGGCTTTCTCTGCAGCGACCCAAGGATGGTGGATGACCAGAAATAAATGGTGGGAAACCGTGTTGCTGTTGCTTATCACCTTCTCGCTATTCCGTCCCGGCTTTTGGTGGGATGAAATCTATCCACCAACCACCAGCTATCCAGGAGCGGAAATCACACGCGTTGCTGAGCAGCTGCCAGAAGGAAAACCGCTCCAACTTGAAGTCGAAGGTGAAAACTTTTTTGGTGAGCAGATATCTAAACATGTGGAGCTCCCCATTGATCACCGCTTAGAAGGCGGTAAGGCACGTGTAAGCGATACGGGTCTCATACTGCGTGAGGAAAACAACACGTTACTGGTTGATAGAGTCCAATTTGGCAGCGATGCCGATAAGGCGGGGATCGACTTTGATTGGCAAATCAAAACCGTCACAGTGGATAACATCCGCCCATGGAAAGAGTGGGTCTTTGTGCCGACACTATTACTCTTGGCCTTACTGGGATGGAATCAACGCCGTCGCATCCGCCAAGCCTAATGACAGGGGCACGTGCTAGGCGCGTGCCCTTTCTTTTTTGATTGAAAAGGATATCGCTATGTATAAACACATTCTGGTTCCCGTCGATTTAAATGATGAGAGCTTTGCGGATAAGGCAGTGGACCACGCCGCATGGCTGGCCAGTCAATCCGGCGCAAAACTCCACCTATTGACGGTACTGCCAGGAATTCATAACTCTATGGTTGCCTCTTATTTTCCTGAAGAAGCCGCCAATAAGATGAAACGCGATATGAAACGCAACCTGCAAGGGTTTGCGGATAAGTACGTTCCGAAAAGTGTTGCCTGCCAGGTGTCGGTAGAAGAAGGAAAGCCTTACAAAGGGATCATCAAAACCGCCGAGCGCTTAGGGTGCGACTTGATCGTGATGCCAAGCCATAAGCGTTCTCGCGTCAATAAAATGATGTTAGGGTCGGTGGCCGCAAAGGTGCTTGAAGGCGCCACCATGCATGTGTTGGTACTCAAGCCGTAGTGGCGTGTCTGCCTAGACGTTCAGGCTCTCTCCAAATCAGTAAAGCAAAGGTTCAGGTCTCGCCTGAACCTGGTTAGCTATTCCTTCTCGCGCGCGCGTTGATCATAGCCCCAGCGCGGCACCAAGGTGTGTGCTGCCCCTAAATGATCAAGAATACGCGCCACCATAAAATCAACCAGATCGTCGATAGATTGTGGCTGATGATAAAACCCAGGTGCAGCGGGCATAATGGTCACGCCCATCTGCGATAGTTTGTGCATGTTTTCTAAATGCAGGGTTGAAAACGGCGTCTCACGCACGACCAAGAGCAATTGTCCACGCTCTTTAAGCACCACATCCGCCGCCCGTTCAATCAAGTTATCGGAAAGTCCATGGGCAATCGACGACAAGGAACCGGCCGAGCAGGGGCAAACAACCATTTGTTTCGGCGCTGCCGAACCGGATGCCACGGGCGAAAACCAGTCTTCTTTACCACAAACCACTAGCTTATCGCTGTCGCATTGTAAATGATCGGCTAAGATTTTCTGCGCTGCCAGAGGGCCCGAGGGCAGTTTCAAACCATGCTCGGTGGCGAGTACCACACGGGCGGCCGAGGAGATCAGCAAAAAAACCTGATAATCTTGCGCCAACAAGCATTCCAGTAAACGCAGTCCGTAGGGAGCTCCCGACGCGCCCGTCCATGCCAATGTAATACGCTTATCCGCCATGTTGTTCTCCTTTGTGACTCAACGCACTCAGCAATTTGTCGTGAATACCACCAAAACCACCATTGCTCATGATCAACACGGTATCGCCCGGTTGAGTTTGCTCCACCAGCATGGTGACGAGCGTACTCATATCAGTGTTAATGTGCGCAGGCTGAGTACATTGTTCCGCCACCGCCTCAAGTGACCAATCGAGCCCTTGAGGCTGAAACAAAAACACACTGTCTGCAGTCGCTAACGACGCTGCGAGCGTATTTTTATGGACCCCTTGTTTCATGGTGTTCGAGCGCGGTTCTAAAACCGCCAAAATGCGCCCCGAGCCGACTTTGGCACGCAAGCCCTCTAAGGTCAGTCGAATGGCGGTTGGGTGATGAGCAAAATCGTCATATACCGTCACTCCCGCTTGTTCACCGCGCCATTCTAACCGACGCTTGGTGTTAATGAACCGGCTAAGCGCCTGGCAAGCCAGTGACGGCACTACCCCCACGTGCCGGGCTGCAGCAATAGCCATCAAGGCGTTATGGATATTGTGCTCACCCACTAGCGGCCACTGCACACTGCCCACGGCTTCCCCCTCGAATATAACATCGAAGTGACTGCCAGCAGGATCGTGTTTGACCGTCTGCCATTGCCCCTCGGGGCCGGTATACATGCACTCACTCCAACACCCCATCGCAAGCGTTTCCGACACATTGGGGTCATCGGACGGGGCGATAATCTGCCCAATGCCCGGCACGGTCCGTATCACATGGTGGAATTGCTTTTGGATCGCCGCGAGATTATCGAAGATATCGGCATGATCGAATTCCAGGTTATTGATCACCAAGGTACGTGGTTGGTAGTGAATAAACTTAGAGCGCTTATCAAAAAATGCGCTGTCGTATTCATCGGCTTCGACCACAAAAAACGGGCTGCCTCCTAATCGCGCCGACGCATTAAAATTGCTGGCTACCCCACCGATCAAAAACCCAGGTTGATAACCACAATCTTCTAAAATCCAGGCCAGCATACTGGCGGTAGTGGTTTTTCCGTGAGTCCCTGAGACCGCTAACACCCAGCGGTCTTGGAGTAAAAAATCATGCAGCCATTGCGGCCCAGAGGTGTAGGGCAAACCTTGATTGAGCACGGCTTCAACACAGGGATTACCACGGCTCATGGCATTGCCAATCACCACTAAATCTGGCTTAGGCACAAGCTGAGCAGGATCATAGCCTTCAATGATAGTGATCCCTTGCGATTCGAGTAAGGTGCTCATCGGGGGATAAACCTGGCTGTCTGAGCCTGTCACTTTATGCCCCAATTGTTTTGCCAGCATAGCGGCGCCACCCATAAAGGTACCGCAGATGCCTAAAATATGAATATGCATAGCCTTCACTGTCTTGTTGATTATCCAGCCGTTGGGCGCGGGCCGTTATTATGCCTTGGATTAACGCTTGGGTCTTATCGCTTGCGCGCATATGACATGGTTTTTTATGTCGCGATCACACTTCCCTGGCCTCATCCATTTCTTCAGTACGATTAAAAAGTCACGAGCGCTAGAATGACAACGATTTCAAGAGGCAGACCACTGCCCACTTAGATTCCATTGGATTAGAAAGACAGTTCATCATCACTAAGGATTGAGAATGCCCGACATTAAGACCCTCGGCGAGTATATTGTTGAGAAGCAACACGCGTTCCCGCATGCCAGCGGCGACTTATCTTCTCTGCTTGCCTCTATTCGTCTCGCCGCCAAAATTGTCAACCGTGAGATCAACAAAGCGGGCTTGGTCGACATCGCCGGCGCTATCGGCACAGAAAACGCACAAGGTGAAGAACAACAAAAGCTCGACGTTTACGCTAACGAAAAGTTTAAGGCCGCGATGGAGGCTCGTGACCACGTCTGCGGTGTCGCGAGTGAGGAAGAAGATGAGGCAGTCATCTTCAACAAACAGCTGAATCGTAACGCCAAATATGTGGTCCTGATTGACCCACTCGATGGTTCTTCCAATATCGATGTCAATGTCTCAGTGGGCACTATTTTCTCCATTTATCACCGGGTTTCACCGGTCGGCACACCGCCAACCGAAGAAGACTTCCTCCAACCGGGTCATCGCCAAGTGGCCGCGGGCTACATTATTTACGGCTCATCGACCATGCTGGTTTACACCACGGGTGATGGCGTACATGGCTTTACCTATGACCCATCGCTAGGCCTGTTTTGCCTCTCCCACGAAAATATGACCGTTCCTAAAGAGGGCACTATTTACTCGATTAACGAAGGCAACTACATCAAGTTCCCGCAGGGCGTCAAAAAATACATCAAATACTGTCAAGAAAACGTCCCTCATGAGAAACGCCCATATACGTCACGCTACATTGGCTCCTTGGTGGCGGACTTTCACCGTAACCTGTTAAAAGGTGGCATTTACTTGTACCCCAGCACACTGGCTTACCCAAACGGTAAATTGCGGTTGCTGTATGAGTGCAACCCGATGGCGTTTATTATCGAGCAGGCTGGCGGCAAAGCCACGGATGGGGTTCAGCGAGTGATGGACATTGAGCCCAAAGAGCTTCATCAGCGCGTTCCTTTCTTTGTCGGCTCTAGCAATATGGTGGATAAGGTCGGCGAATACCTGGAAATTTACCCCGACCATGACGACAGTTAGCGCGTATCGGCAGAAAGAATGCTGCGCTTTATCGTGATAACAGAGGCGACCTGATCGGTCGCCTCTGTTATTTTCACGCTTGGCGGTTATAATTGGCACACACTGTTTGATTTAACGAAAGGACATCCCATGAGCCTGAACCAGGTCCCTGCGGGCAAAGAGCTGCCTGAAGATATTTATGTGGTAATTGAGATCCCAGCGAATGCTGATCCAATCAAGTACGAAGTGGACAAAGATAGCGGTGCGGTATTCGTCGATCGCTTTATGTCTACCCCGATGTTTTACCCATGTAACTATGGCTATGTAAACCATACCTTGTCACTCGATGGTGACCCGGTAGACGTACTGGTACCAACTCCCTTTCCTCTCGTACCCGGCTCAGTGATCCGCTGCCGTCCAGTGGGTGTGCTAAAAATGACCGACGAATCCGGTGAAGATGCCAAGGTTGTCGCCGTCCCACACAGCAAGCTGACCAAAGAGTACGATCACGTGAAAGACGTAAACGACTTGCCTGAACTACTGAAAGCACAAATCACGCACTTCTTCGAGCGCTACAAAGAGCTGGAAGCAGGCAAGTGGGTCAAAGTCGATGGCTGGGCCGATGCGCAAGCCGCAAAGGACGAAATCCTGTCTTCTTTTGAGCGCGCAAAACAGTAAGCGAATATCTCTTTGTCATTAGTAATTGTGTATGATGACATTGAAGAGCGTGTTAGCGGCTAAAGCCGTACCGAAGGGTGGTATTCCACCCTTCAGTTTTTCACCCCCCCCCCTAATATGAATAGATACTCGCCCCACTCTTGCCGCCGGCTTGCCATTAATCATCACTCCAGCGCTGGCGCTGGTCACTGCGGTGGGCGGAAAACATCCGTGCCCACCCGGCGATATCCCAAGTCTTACTGCGCCTGCCATATCGCCTCCTTAGCGTGTAATCACCATACGTCCATCAATGATGGAGAAGAATGGATCGAGACTAGTGATTGAGTCTAATTCATCCGAGCCGTATCTTACTGGAGACATGCCTCGTTGATCCTCTAATCTCACTAAACGTCCATCCATAAGGCTCTTCACTGAGTATTCATGCCATTCACGTCTTGGTTCGGCTCGAACATCCGAAGCCCGTTCAAAATCTCCGGGTAAATCCATCACATCAAAAAATTCATCCGGCTCGGTCATATAGGCTTCTGCTTTCGCTTTTTCTCGATTCGAGAGTGACCACGCCATTTTTAAGCCTTCAAAGTCTCGCTTTTGAAGCAAAGTGAGAAGGTGGGTATACGCGCGATACAGCATTTTCATATGCTTAGGGTTGTTTTCATCAAACGGGGTGGCATCCACCCAGCGCCAGCGGGGTATCGTCTTTATATGGATGGGGCGTGCAAATTCTGTCAAGTAGCCGCGCACACTACCGTCAACATTGACCAAAGGGGTTTGGTACTTCGCCGGATAGGTGGTCGAGTCTTTAATCGTCGGCTGGTCGTCTTCCACCGTAACGGTCAGGTTGGACATCTCTTTTTTGGTGCCATCCGAGAAAGCGCCATACAAGGTGACTTGACAGGTATCACCCGCGCGGTAGGTAAAGTCATCGTCGTAAACACCCGACGGTGCCACGGCAAGCTCTAGCTGGTTTTTTCCGGGCTGTAAATACGCGGTGGCGTTAAATCCCGATGAAAAGGTGGCAGCCCTCGCGTTTAGGTTGTCAATGGCATCTATGTTATTAATCACGCCAAAGCAATACATGGTTTGTGAGCTGATATTGGCGGTGTATAACACAGGGGGGTTCTCGCCCTCTTGCTCTATCTCAATATCAACGGTCGACACCTGCTCTCTCGCTTGCCTCATTTGTTTATCTCCAAAACATCCTGCTAATAAAATGACAGTTACAATTAAGGTGATGGCTCTCATATTATCCTCTGCTAGTCGCCACCGAATAAGGTGGTTCGATACGGGGAGTCGTCCGCACGTAATGGCTCAACCCATTCCCATTCTT
>NZ_AQOD01000078.1 GCF_000513715.1 Salinivibrio socompensis S35 | reverse complement strand
ACTGGATGAAGCGTGGGAACAGGCCGCCCAAACACTGAAGCAACGTCTGAATGAWGAGCTTTAATCTCAATCTGATTGGCCGCGCCCGTAAGCAAAAAGGTACTGGATCGCGATTACGTACTAGAAAAGGTACAGGCTGATGGCCAAACCTTGGTGTATCAACAAATCGAGAACAGTTTTACCCAACCCAATGGCCCGGTTGCGCAAAAAATGCTGGATTGGGCGATTGATTGTACTCGAGACAGCGAGGGCGATTTGCTGGAGCTGTATTGCGGTAACGGCAACTTCTCACTGGCGCTGGCGAAAAACTTCCGCCGCGTCCTCGCCACCGAGCTAGCCAAGCCTTCGGTACAATCGGCGCAATATAATATTGCCGCCAACAACATCGATAATGTGCAAATCATTCGTATGTCTGCCGAAGAGTTCACCCAAGCCATTAATGGTGAGCGTGAGTTCCGTCGCCTACAAGACCAGGGCGTGACGCTAAGTGACTATCAGTGCAACACCATTTTTGTCGATCCACCCGCGCGGGCATGGATGATGAAACCTGCAAAATGGTGCAAGGCTACGATCGCATTTTGTATATTTCATGTAATCCGAAAACCTTGGTCGAGAATCTGCAACGCCTCAGCCAAACCCACCGCATTAGTCGTTGTGCTTTGTTTGATCAATTCCCGTTCACCCACCATACCGAAGCAGGGGTGTGGTTAGAGCGCATTAAATAGTGGCTTTTTATCATATTATTATTAGCAAATAATGGTACTGTGTACGGCATCAGATCCGGAAACAAAACAATCTAGTTTCCCGGCGATAAAAAATGGGCATTCAGGATGTGCTCATTTTTTTTGCATGAATCAAGGGAGCCTCACCTACTAAACCAGCACTGACTATCAAGTACTTTTTCAGCAATTGTGATTTGTCTTAGTGTAAATTGCTGCTTTCTGGCGTTCCAAGAATGGACACCTTTGATAACTTGTTCGGTATCTTTTGCTTGTTCATACCGGTTAAGCCAGTGCACTGTAGCAAGAAGCTCTAAGCCCTGTGGTGATTCAAAGCCTTCTACCAATCGAGATACCTTTTCAAACCTCTTCCGCGTATCAGGGTGTTGGTCCAAAAACTCTTGTGCTTCTTTTACCGCACCAGGTACTAACTGAAGTATTTTCTCCGGCGCATCGCCACCGTCAGAATATCCAGAGACAAAATGACCTTCAATCGCATTCAGCACATGACGCAAATTCTGCGCATAAGGTCCATAGTGCGCTTTTTGATATTTCAAGCGCAGTGGTTCACCGGCTTCTTGCATGAAATACAAAAGCTTGTGCACCTCAAGTAATGAAACCGATGGGTCAAGCAAACCTTTCAGGTAGCGCTGCATGAGTTCTATCAATACCGCTCTACCTGCAGTCATCTTTGGCACTTCTTTCTGCTTTGCCATTCTGTCATTTTGAGGAGCACCTGATGGCTCATAAAGAAAAACTTGGACATCAGTTAGCGGCTTCATCGCTGTTTCGATTTTTTCACGCACTACTAACCAATCCAATCCACCTAAGCCAGCCCCTAATGGAGGAATGGCAATAGACTTAATGCCTAAACGTTGAATATCTTCCACCAATGCTGCTAAGCCAGATTCGATATCTTCAATTCGGCTTGCACCTCGCCAATGGCGCTTGGTTGGGAAGTTCACGATGAAACGTGGGTTTGCCAATTGCCCAGTTTCAAAGATAAACATTTTCCCAGGCTGAACGTCTTTGTTTTTACATGCCGCAGAATAAGCCTTGAAGTTATCAGGCCACGCTTTCTTAAACTGCAAAGCAATACCGCGTCCCATTACACCGACGCAGTTGACTGTATTTACAATAGCTTCTGCATCAGCGCGCAGTATGTCACCACGAGTCATTTCGAGCATATCTACGGCCTCCTCAGTAATACCAGTTAGGGTTAATTGTAACAGGTGGTCTGTGAGCTGCCATTTGCAACGTGTTGACTACCTGCTGATGAATGCTTGGTGATTGTACAACAATCGCCTCAACCAAATGCCAAGGACAACGTCGCTCAATCAAAAACTCGGCTTGCTTCCCTTCCTTACAACCTTGCCACTGTCTCGCATAAATTGCAGGCCAATCCAGCTTATGTAACTGAGCCAAATCGTTTCTATCTTCGAAGTAGTACGAACCTGCATTTGAGAGTGTAAATGCCCAGCGATGCCCTTGCTGCTGAGCCCATTGAACGGTTGCGTTTAGATCGGCTTGAAGGTGAATAATCGGCCCCTGCCCACCTTTATAAGTCAGCTCATCACTGTCTGCTCGATGAATGACATACAACATGATTGAACGAGGACAAAAATAAAACGGTACACATTGTCCGACGTACAAATCTGGATGACTATCCAACGTCAGCTCCGTCAAACGACGCTGCTTAATCGTATTCATACCAATAGTGGTTCCCACTGTATTTTGCGCAATGATCTGGGCATCGCACAGCAGTCCGTTCGAAACAAGAATAGAAGCCAATCGATCCACATGGACAATATGAAAAATTTTAGGCTGTACTGGCACGGGCATTTATCATCCTTTTCATGAGCAATGAGTTACGCTTTCTCGGAATCTGAACTCGGCTTCACCGTTACTTGACTGTTCATTCTCACTCTCTCTTTTGGCTACGGATAAAGCAATAGGCTCTACAAATTCTGAAAACTTTTTAGCTACAGAGCCGGAAAGAATGATTACATTTATATCTTCCAGAAAGCTTTTACTTAATTCAACTTCTCCTGTTGAACCATTCTCAGCTGCTTCAATTACTGGTTGGTATCGCACTTCGCAGTTGAATTCGGGCATTAGTTTCCAATCCAGATATCATGGGCAAACCTTATCAGGATTGGCTCGAACGATTGAAACATGAAAATCAACCGTTGTTTTCTTTTCAGTTAAACGTAAAAAGGCGTCTTCTCGACGCCTTTTTGGGTTTCGCTAACGGCTGTTTTAGAGACAATTAGACGTCAGACGCAGTATCGTTTTTCGCTTTGCGACTGAAAAAACCCAACTTATGCCCAATCCAGAAGGCTAACGCCATGGAGACTAAGATAAAGAAGAAGTTACCGCCCAGCTCTGGCATTTGCATGCGAATAAAGGCGGAGTAGCCAAATGCCCCTACCAGGAAACACGCAAACGCAATCAGCGGTGTGCCTTCCGTCAGTGGCTGTCGTTCATGCAATTGATAACAAGCATGTACGGCCAGTACAAATGCGAGAATAGGGAAGATCGAAAACGCCACGCCACTGAAAAAGACAGTAGCTAGCGTTGCACTTCCACACATGCCGGAGACTAGCGCCAGCAATAAGAATTTACGTTCTGATTTGACTTGCTCGTGTTCCATGTTTTCACCTGTTTATGACAGTTTTTCCTGTAAGGCTCGCCGCTCACGATCTCTACGGTACCAGTAAGCTCCCTTGGCTATCATGCGCAATTGTAACACCATTCGCTCCGCCAATTCTGCGCGTGCGTGCGGGTCTAAATCAAGCGCCTCTGCGCCCATGTTAAAGACTAAAATCACGCAGGCTTCGGATTGATTGTACGCTTCTTCATACGTGAGCTGGGTGCGCGATTGTAAATACTCGGTTAACTCCGCAACAAAATGTTGGATCTCTCTTGCGACCGCGGCACGAAACGCAGCAGAGGTCCCTGACCGCTCGCGCAGTAATAATCGAAACACATTAGGGCTACTTTCAATAAACTCCATAAAGGTCTCGACTGAGGTACGTACCACACTGCCTTCGGCAGCAATTCGCTGACGGGCTTGGCGCATCAATTGACGCAATAACAAGCCGCCTTCATCCACCATGGTTAAGCCGAGCTCATCCATATCTTTAAAGTGGCGATAAAAAGGACGTCGGGGCGATGCCGGCCTCACGAGCGACTTCGCGCAAACTCCAACCCCGAGAAACTGCGCTCAGCACTGAGTTGACTAAACGCCGCATCAATGACAGAACGGCGTGTTTTTTCTTTTTGTTCTGCTCGAATTCCCATCATATTCAACTTACGGTCACCATGCAGTCACTATACGCAATTTTTATCGGCAAATCAGCCAGCCTAAAGTTACGAGCGAACGGCGATTTCATCAGAGATTGCACAGCGAAAGTTAACCTCAAGGATAATAAGCGTTAAACTAGTTAAAATTAATGTTGCACTAATGAAAATAAGGTCTGATCCCTATGAGCAATTCGAGCCCCCGCCCACACGATCACTTTGATGCCATCGTTATTGGTAGCGGCCCTGGCGGTGAAGGGGCCGCGATGGGTCTATCTAAAGCAGGCAAACAGGTCGCGGTGATTGAACGCGAAGCAGCCGTGGGAGGCGGGTGCACCCATTGGGGGACCATTCCTTCTAAAGCACTACGCCACACGGTGAGCCGGATTATTGAATTTAATCAAAATCCGATTTATACCCAGCATACCAAGAGCCTGCATAGCACGTTTGCGCAAATTCTTAGCCATGCCGATTCGGTGATCGGCAAACAAACGCGTATGCGCCAAGCTTTTATGACCGCAATCAATGCACATTGCTCCACGGCAACGCCGAGTTTGTCGATGCCCATACCTTAACGGTGCACCACAGTGATGGCAGCGCTGACACCTATACGGCGGATCACTTTGTCATTGCCACCGGATCGCGCCCCTACCAGCCAGCGGATGTGAATTTTTCTCATCCTCGCATTTACGACAGTGACTCGATTTTGTCGCTTGAGCACGATCCTCGCCATGTCATGATTTATGGTGCTGGGGTCATTGGCAGCGAGTATGCCTCGATTTTTCGCGGGCTTGGGGTAAAGGTGGACTTAATCAATACCCGCGATCGCTTACTCTCGTTTTTGGATAACGAAATCTCAGATGCCTTGTCCTATCACTTTGGCAGCAGCGGGGTCATGATCCGAAATGATGAGACCTATGAACGCATTGAAGGTACCGACGATGGTGTGGTGGTTCACCTTGAGTCAGGCAAAAAAATGAAAGCGGATTGCCTGCTGTATGCCAACGGACGCGCGGGCAATACCGACAAACTCAATCTGCCATCCGTGGGGCTGACGCCCAACTCGCGTGGACAGCTAGAGGTCGATAGTGAAAGTTATGCCACTGAGGTCGGTCACATCTACGCGGTCGGTGACGTGATTGGTTACCCTAGCCTTGCCAGTGCGGCCTATGATCAGGCCGCGTGGTGGCTGAAGCTATTTGCCAAGGTAACGCCAACGTCCGTTTGATTGAGCATATTCCAACTGGCATCTATACCATTCCAGAGATCAGCTCCGTGGGTAAAACCGAACAGGAGCTCACTGCCGAAAAGGTCCCTTATGAAGTGGGCCGCTCGTTGTTCAAGCATCTTGCGCGGGCACAAATTGCCGGGATGGATGTCGGTAGCTTAAAGATCCTGTTTCACCGTGATACGCGAGAGATCCTTGGCATTCACTGCTTTGGTGAGCGCGCCTCTGAAATCATCCATATTGGACAAGCGATTTTCGAGCAAAAAGGGGAAGCCAACACGATCGACTATTTTGTCAATACTACGTTCAATTACCCGACCATGGCAGAAGCCTACCGCGTGGCCGCGCTCAATGGGCTGAATCGTTTGTTCTAGAATGCTAGCGTCTTATCACGGCAAAACGGCACCGAAAGCGGTGCCGTTTACCGTGTTTTCAAATGCATACCGCACATCTAGCGACGTAAGATAGACGACCACGCCAACGACTCATCACCCAGAACAATAAAGTTCGGATTTTGCAGTGAATCACGCTCGTTGTATGACAAGGGATCAAGCGCGGTACTGAGGATCCGTCCTCCCGCTTCTTCGACAATGCATTGTGTCGCCGCGGTGTCCCACTCTCCGGTGGGCCCTAAACGCAGATAACAATCTACCGCCCCTTCCGCCACTAAGCAGGCCTTCAGTGCCGCGGAGCCCAGAGGGATCAGGTCGTAATTGATTTCGGGCGCTAACTTTTCTGTCACCGCATGAATATCTTGTCGGCGACTGATCGCAATAGACAACGAAGTAATCGCTTCATCACGTTTCATGGTCGAGATGCGATGCATTTCACCATCGGCCGTTATTTTCCATGCCCCTTTTTCTTGGCAAGCGTAATAAGACACACCCGATACCGGCGCGTATACCACCCCCATGACCGGATGATTGTTCTCCACCAGCGCGATAACAGTGGCAAAGTCGCCACTGCCCGCAATAAATTCTTGGGTGCCATCAAGAGGGTCAATCAGCCAATAGCGCTGCCACTGTTGGCGGTCACTGAGAGGCACGCCGCAATCTTCTTCCGACAACACCGGAATATTTGGCGTCAACGCAGTGAGTTTTTCTGTGATCAGTTTGTGGGCGGCCAAATCGGCGCTAGTCACCGGTGTTTGATCGCTTTTGGTGATCTCTTCAAAATCACCGTCTTGATAAATATCGAGAATAATTTGGCCCGCAGAGCGGGTTATTTCAATCACATCGGGCAACAACTCAGGCAATGACATGCCTCACCTCTCAGCTTGTAAGTACTTCAGCGCCATCATCAGTGCGGTAATACTGCGCGCTTCACAGAAATCACCATGGGTCAGTAACTCTTCCGCTTGGGCTAACGGCCAGCGAATGATCTCAAGCGGTTCAGGTTCATCACCTTCCAACGTTTCTGGATACAAATCACGTACCAACATCAAGGTCATACGACTGGAAAAGTACGAAGGCGCTAGGACCACCTCTTTTAACGGGATCAATTCTCGCGCGCCTTGGCCTATTTCTTCTTTCAACTCACGCACTGCGGCTTCCTCTGCCACTTCGCCTGGATCTATTAAGCCTTTAGGGAACCCTAACTCATAGCGCTCTGTCCCGGCGGCATACTCTCGCACCAATAAGAGATCGCCTGACTCCGTGACCGGGACCATCATCACCGCATTACGGCCTGAGGGTTTCATCCGCTCATAGGTACGTTCAACCCCATTACTAAACGTGAGCTCTAGCGACTCCACCTTAAACAAGCGAGAAGCGGCGACGACCTGTTTGGACAGGATTTGAGGAAGTTTACTCTGCGTCATAGTGTGATTTGCCACCCTTTGCTGATAGGCCAAGTAGCCTTATTAGCCGCGAAAAGAAAAGCGATAGCGCCCTTGATTATCTGGCGTCCCTAACCAAGATAATGGCGCTTTCATCGGCTCGGGATAGTCAGCTCCCGGTTTTAGCCATCCTGATACAGAGTATCGCCCAGACGGCGTGATTGACAATGAAAACTTATTACTCAACGACGCCGACTGTCCCTCGCCTTGAGCCGCAATACCTTGATTTTCGCAGGATAAAACCGCCTGAGCAGGGATATTCTCTAACTGTCCCATCGGGAGCTGCAACGCCGCATGCTGCCATTGGATTTGTCCTTCCAATTGCTGACAACCTGATTCGGCAAAAATAGCCTCGCGCAGCACCAGATCGAGAGTGCCATCAATCGCGACCCCAGGGGGCAGTGCGATAGTACCGGTTAACATCCGTGCGGGCGCAGAGACCAAGGCTTGCGAAACAGTCAGTGCAGAGCCGTTAAACCAAGGCTCCCTTTGCCTCTCAACCCCTCAGGGCTGCGTACCTTAACGGCGGCTTCCAACGTCGCGCCGGTGACTAAACGATGCCACTGCACATCCCACTGTATCGGTCCCAGGGTGTAATCTTGCCAACGAATTTGCGCAATTTCCCCTTGCCAAACCGTGCCGTCGATTGCACCGATTCGCACGGCGTCAGGCAAAGGCGCCAAGCGCAATAAAGAAGCAGGCGCGTGCACCACGACACTGACCGCAAAAACAAGCACGCACCCTATGCCGAATAAGCCTTTTTTCCACATGGTTTTATCGCTCCAACTGCAATCGATTCACCTTAACCTCGCCAGCCGTCTCTGTGGCTTCCGTGCTTAAACGCACTACGTGGATACCATGCAGACTCGCCAATTGATCTAACCACCGAAGGAGTTGGTTAAACGGCAGCGGTTCAACCCCAAGCTGCACGCTATCTTCACCCGGTTGTAAGCGCGTAATCGTGAGATTAAATTCCCCCGCACTGGCTGCAATGACTTGGTTTAATGGCTGTGTTCGGCTTGCAGAAGCTTGATAATCGCTGCCTGACTGAGCACGCAGCTGCATGATTTGGGCTCGCTTTTGCTGAACATCTCGCAATAGGCGTTGCTCGCTGGCGAGCGCGGTATTGGTCTTGTCGGCCTGTGTTTGGAGCGGGGCGATAATTCCCCAGTACAAGAGACTGACCATCAGCACGCCACCTGCGATCAGTAATAACCGCTGCTCGCGCACACTGATCGCCTGCCACTGAGCTTGAATGCGTGCCATCATGATGGGCTCCTTAACGTAAACTCGCCACTGACTGTGTCGCCACTGCGATTAAGCTGACCAAGTTCAGTCGCATAATGCTCGCTCAGGATCCCCCGTAAGCGCTCAAATTGGGCAAAATCTCGACCTTTGGCGCGTAAAATTAACGCGTCGCGATTAGCCTGATAACGCAGCGCCTGGAGCTCAATACCAGGCACATCGTCCAGCATTGGCGCTAATTGTGCCAACCAAGGCAGTAGCGCGGAGTCCTGTTGCTGCCCGGTCAGGCGAGCGATTTCGGCGTCCATTTGCCGCACCATATAAGAGCGAGTTGGAATGCGTTGGTATTGTGGTAATGTCTCGCGAAACAAGCCTTCGCTTTGTGAGCGTAACGCTTGCACCTGTTGCTGCGTGTCACGCAGTGCCAGCCATTGCTCGCCGCCCAACAACGCCGCCACCATCACCAATAACGCGGCGGTGGGGATCAGCGGTTTAAATCGCTGTTTCACCTGGCTTTGCGGGCGATACGGGCCGGTTAATAGGTTGGCAGACATCGAGGCACTCTGTGCGGCCAACACACTGATGGTTGGATCACTTTGCTGCCACTGCACCGGGAAGCCATCGATGGGCACAGGGTGTTCGGTGTATGCGTCTTGCGCGCCATACACCTGCAGGCTGAATGTCGATGGCTCGGCGTCGGCCGCGTCGTTTCCCTCGGTTTGATTAGCCGGTTGTTGCCACCAAGTTTGCGCCCAGAAGGCAAGCCAGGCGCGCTGCCCGACCACACCTTGATACGTTTGATAGCGACACAACCACTGTTCGGCCAGTGGCGCTAGCGTCAACGTTTGAGGCTGCCAAGGTAAACACAACACATCCGGAATCCACTGGCGAGCATGGATATTGGCCGCATCAAGGGCCTGCTGCCAAGCTTGCATCTGTCGATGAGCCACCACCGCGACCTGAGCGGTATTTTCTTGGGTGTCGAGCAAGGTGACATGCACCGCCTCAACCTCATCGGCTAATGCTTCTTCCAGTAAATAGGGTACCACCTTGTCTCGTTGCCGGCGCGAGCCAGGCGGTAACGTCACCGAGGTGAGCGTCAGCCAAGTACTGTCCACCAGCACGACCACACGTCTGGTTTGTGCTTGTTCTGTTAATGCTGACAACTGCTGGCAAGTGCCGGTCGTCATCACTTGGTTATCGCTGGCACGCACCTGCGCCCAATAAATGGGTTGGCTGGCATCACTGATCCTGATTATCAGTCGCTCGCTCACGCATTCCTCCGAACCGACGGCGTAAGATAGATACGTGGCCGTCGTCTTGATAGTGCAATAATGCCTGAATGTGACGCTGGGCTGAGGCCACGTGCACATCGGCGTGTAATAAAAAATAATGACTTGCCACGCTTAAATGCGGCATCACTTGCTTGCGCGCCGCCTCATCAAACTCAGTGAGGTTTAAGGTTGTCATAAACGCCTCAACGCTTTTCCAGCCAGACTCAGGGCGCTGAGCCAATACCTGCTTGGCCTGCTCAACGGGCAAAGCGGGTGTAAACAGTGCCGATAGCAACGCGGCCTGTTTATCCGTCAAGGTATTCACATTCACCTTTAACTCAGCGCTGGGAATCGCACACAGCTGGGGGGATAACTGGCGATAAACCGCCGCGTTGACCCCACGAACGGCGCGCCACTCACTGACATCGGCAATCACGGCATCGGCCGTTACATAGGCAGGGCGGACACTTTCATAGTGGGCATCTTCCGCGCCTAACGATTGATCAAGCTGATTATTTTCATCAATATAATCGCGACTCGCTTGGGCTATGACATCGGCTTGATAACTATCGTCTACTTGGCTGCCGATTAAAGCACGCAGTACACGTACTTCATACGGGATCTCACTGCCCAACGCCGCGCCTCGCAACTGTAAACTGTTCAAGTTAAAGCAAGCTTGTGCATCTTGTAAGTGACCACTAACTTCGCCACCTTGAAGCGGAAATGATCGAGACGCCTGGGCCCAGTCTTGGCTTAGATTGACCGTTTCACTGCCCGACAAACTCTCGCGTAATACCGCTGAAGCAAGGGCTTCAACCGCGTTGCTGTACCAGTATGCTTGCTGAAAATGAAGCTGGTTTTCCGCCCGGTGGTAGTTGGTAAACAGCCGTGACGCCATGCTGCCAGCAATGGCTGTCATCAGCGCCATAATCATCATCACGATCAGCAGCGCCGCGCCTCGCTGTTGGGTCATTGTGCCTCCCGCTGCAGCGGCGCGGGTAAGGTTTGCCCCGCCAGCAAATACGTACGAACTAACGGCCCGTAACGCGGATGCGTAAAGCGTATTTGTACCGCTTTGGGTAAGGCATGAGCCGTATTATAGCTATCTTGCCAATCACCTTTAACGTAAAACCGAAACGTGAGCGCCTCGATATCACTCAGCAAGGTCGCCACCGCTGGCTTATCACCCGCCGCTTGATCCGGATAGCGCCAACGCAAGCGTTCTAAATGACCGTCCCGTTGTCGGTAGCCAACCGCGACAACTTCGCCGCGAGGAAACCGCATTTGGGGATTAATCCAACCAGTACGCGAAAAACGTATTCCCATCTCCTCACTTTGTAGGACATCTCGTCCGGCAATCAGCAGTCGTTCGGTCGGTGTTTGACCGTCGATACGCTGGCGACGCGCGGCCATTTGGCGAAAATCACTATCCATGATCACTAACGCACGCTGCAGTTGCTGTAAGGTCTCACCGACTTCACGAGATTGCACGTTGCTTCGCTGTACGGTTTGTAACACTTGATAAGCCGTCAGGCTGATACTGGCAAATACCACCAGCGCCAACAAGACTTCAAGTAACGTGAATCCCTTTTCAGCGCGTCTCGACATACGTCCTCACGGTGACCAATGGATTATCGGTCTGCTCAGACGCGGATACCGACAGGTCCACGGCTCGCAGTTGACCAGTTTCGGTCGCGACTGGGGTAAGTTGCCATTGCCACTGCTGACCGGCCATCTCGGTGGTACCCTGCGTCGCTTTCTCTGGCACGTTGGCACGGAGTACGACCTCAGCAAGTTGGTTATCCGCTACCATCGCCGCTAAGGTTTTTTGCTCTAAACGCCCCAGTGAACGGGTATGCTGCCCTGTCGCCTTCATCACACTCAGTGCCGCAATGGCAAAAATCGCTACCGCGACTAATACCTCAAGCAAGGTCATCCCCCGCTGGCGTCTTGGTGCTTCACCATGCATCAGCGATCCTCCGCCCGTTGCCAGGTAAACTGCGCCAGCTCATTGGCTTTAAGCTGCCAGGCGGTACTACCATCGACTTCGATCAATAAGGTAAAAGGGGTTAACTCGCCATTGGGCAATAACCAGATTTGTGGCGGGGCAATGGGCTGCTCACTCTCATCATCAAACAGGTTATCAAATAGGGGTTTATCTTCGAACAAGCGGTCTTGTTGCTGCCAACCAAAGCCGTCCATGGTGAGAGAGAAACGGCTTTGCGCCGGCAACGTTCCTGCTGTTGCCCAACGTTCACTCTTCACCGGCTGCCACCTATCTTCACCCAATGTTAAAAGCTGATAGTCACGCTCGTTAATGCGGACACCATACGTTCGCCCTTCGAGCCAACTTTGCTCAGCCCACAGCTTCATTCGCTGATACAGGGCCTGACCCGCGTCTTGAGTTCGCGTATCGGTGGCGTCAGGCCACACCATCACCACACCAGAGGCACTGACGGCCACAATGACCACCACCAGTAAAATCTCAAGGAGAGTGAAGCCTGACGCCTGACGCATTTTATTACAGCTCGTTGAGGTTCCAGTTTCCGATGTCTTGGTTGACACCCTCGCCCCCTTCTTGGCCATCCGCGCCTAACGAAAAAATATCCACCACGCCATGTTCCCCGGGGCTAACATAACGATAATCATTATTCCATGGGTCTTGTGGTAAGCGCTTGATGTAACCTTCATCTGGATAACTGCGCGGCACCGGCTCACTTTGCGGTTTGATCACCAACGCATTGAGGCCTTGATCGGTGGTGGGGTATTGATTGTTGATCCAGCTTGTACATGTCCAGTGCGTTTTCAAGCGCGCTGACGTCAGCAATCGCCTTTTTGACCGCGGCTTTATCTTTATTACCGAGCAAATTGGGGGCCACAAAGCTGGCTAATAAGCCAATAATCACCACCACAACCATGACTTCTAGCAGGGTAAAACCGTGTTGACGACGCATCTTGTTCTCCTTATTTATCATTATAAACTCACAGCCCGACCATATCGTTCATGGCAATAATCGGCATCAAGGTGGCGACGACAATAAAAAGCACCAACCCTGCCATTAATACGATCATTAACGGGCCGAAAATACCCAGTGCAACATTCACTTGGGCTTCAAAATCTTTATCTTGGTTATCCGCCGCTCGCGAGAGCATGGCTCAAGATCACCACTGCGCTCACCACTGGCGATCATGTGCAGCATCATGGGCGGAAATAGGTGTGACTGGTTTAAGGCCATTCGCAAGCTGGCACCTTCTCGCACCTTATCCGCCGCCTCTAACACACGCATTCGTACGTATTGATTACTCATCACTTGCGCGGCGACTTTCATCCCATCCAATAACGGGATAGCGCTAGCGGTGCATATCGCCAAGGTACGCGCAAAACGTGAAGTATTTAGGCCACGCGCAACCCGTCCAAGAATCGGCAGGGAAAGGACTTTTTTATCCCATGCGAGGCGCCGCTGGGTGTCTTTCAGTAAAGTCCGGATACTGACACTGATAAGGATCAGTGCGCCCACCACCCAAATCCCCCAGTTGGTAATAAAATCACTGGCGTTCAATAGAAATTGGGTGGATGCCGGCAGTGCCTGACCAGTTTGAACAAATTGGCCGACAATATCAGGCACCACGGTGGCGAGCAGAAAGGCCACAATCACCACCGAAAAAAAGGTCAGTATGGCAGGATACAACATGGCTTGTAACAAGGTGGACTGTATACGCTGACGGTTCTCAACATAATCGGCCAAGCGTGATAGAACGGTGGATAAATGTCCCGCTTTTTCACCGGCTGCAATCATCGCGCGATAGAGTTCATTAAACACCTGCGGGTAATCGGCCAAGCATCGGCCAAGGTGTACCCTTCCATCACACGGGCGCGGACACTGGTCATCATGCTGCCTATTCGCGGTTTTTCCGCTTGCTCTGCCACCGCTTTTAAGCACTCTTCAAGCGGCATAGCCGCATCGATCAAGGTTGCTAACTGGCGTGTGATCAAGGACAGCTCTTGTGTGCTAATACCTCGGTTTCTTTGGCGGAACAGTGGCTGCGACGCCGTTGCTTTTTGAGTAGCACGTTGTCGGGTCGTGGCATTGACGTCGAGCGGCGTATAGCCTTTTTCACGCAGCTGCTGACGCGCTTGCCGTGCGGTATCTGCCTCAATCACGCCTTTGCGTTTACGCCCTCGGGCATCTAACGCTTGATAGTCAAATGCGCCCATTAGCCCTCCTTGGTAACACGGATCACTTCTTCAAGGGTGGTTTGCCCTTGCAGTACCTTGGTCAGGCCGTCATAGCGAATACTCGGGCTATGGGCACGCACGGCTTCCTCTATCGCATGCTCTCCCGCATCATGATGGATCAGCGCTTGGACGTTCTCGTCTACTGTCAGCAATTCATGGATCCCGGTTCGACCTCGGTAGCCTTTCTGGTGACAGTGTTCGCAACCACCCGCTTTATAGAGCGTGATCGCCTCATCAGGGGTCGCCAAGCCGAGATCGACAAATAACGGCTGCTGAGAGTCATCGGCTTGATAGGGGATACGACACCGTGGGCATAAGGTGCGGACCAACCGCTGCGCCAGCACGCCGAGCAAAGAAGAAGACAACAAGAAAGGCTCAATGCCCATGTCCCGCAAGCGCGTCACCGCCCCGATAGCAGTGTTGGTGTGCAATGTCGACATCACCAAGTGACCGGTCAGTGAGGCTTGTACAGCAATTTGTGCGGTTTCTAAATCACGAATTTCCCCGACCATCACCACGTCAGGATCTTGACGCAGCATGGCGCGCAGTCCTCGCGCAAAGGTCATGTCGACTTTGGGGTTAACTTGGGTCTGACCGATACCCGCCAGATCAAATTCGATCGGATCTTCCACGGTGAGGATGTTGCGATCCTCACTGTTAATGGTTTGTAACCCGGCGTACAAGGTGGTGGATTTCCCCGAACCAGTCGGACCGGTTACCAGCAAAATACCGTGAGGCTTATGGATCAGTGCACGAAAAGCTTGGTGTAGGTTTGGAACCATCCCCAATTGGGCTAAGTCCAGTTGGACGGCATTTTTATCCAGCAAACGCATCACGACACGCTCACCGTGAGACGAGGGCATGGTCGATACGCGCACATCCACCGCTCGCCCACCAATACGGACCGAAATGCGCCCATCTTGCGGGACCCGTTTTTCGGCGATATCCAGTTTTGCCATCACTTTGACCCGAGACACCAACAAGGGTGCCAACTTGCGGCTGGGGGATAAAACGTCACGTAGCACGCCGTCAACCCGAAAACGGATCGATAAGGCATGCTCAAAGGTTTCGATATGAATGTCAGAGGCGCTTTCTTTAATCGCTTCGCCCAACATGGCGTTAATCAACTTAATGATCGGCGCATCGTCTTCCGATTCAAGCAAGTCTTCACTTTGCGGCAGCTCCTCGGCCAGCGAGAAAAAGTCATCGCTGTCAGCATCGGCGCCAATGTCAGCCATTAGCTGTTGTGCATCGGCGCTGTCTCGTTGATAGAGGCGCGTCAGGTGTTGCTCAAAATCAGCGTCCGACACCCATTCAGGCGCGATATCTGCGCCCAACACGCGTTGCACCTCCACCAAGGTCTGCGGCGTCACCGACGCTAAGCATAATAAGCGCAGGGTATCGTTGTCGGTCAATACCACCACACCATGACGACGTGCAAACCCAAAGGGTAACTGCCAGGTCGTCACCGGTTCAGCCGCTAGCGCCGCTGCACGCTTACTCATCCCTCTAACTCCGCTTGTAGCATACGTACTTCAGCTGGCATCACCGCTTCGCTGTTATATTCAGGCAATACCGGTTTTTCAGCATCAGGCATTAACTTAACGCCATCTTGGGCACGCAGCAGTTGTTCGGCGCGGATATAATTGTATTTGCGTTGGGTCACCCCGTCGGCGGTCAACCCGGTACGGATAATAGTCGGCTTGATAAACAGCATCAGGTTTTTCTTTTCCGTTTGCGTCGAGGTCGACTTAAACAAGTGCCCTAAAATGGGAATATCCCCCAACAGTGGCACCTTGGATTCACTTTCGACCGTGCGTTCGTCAATCAAACCACTTAATACAATCATTTGTTGGTCACCGACCATCACGGATGTATTCAGCTGACGTTTACCAAAGCGCACATCCACCGCGCCACTGGCGCCAAGCACGTTGGAGACTTCTTGCTCAATGTCGAGCAACACCGCGGAGCCTTCGTTAATTTGCGGGGTCACTTTGAGCTTGATCCCCACATCTTTACGCTCGACGGTTTGAAAGGGGTTGTCGTTATTCGAGCCCGTTTGCGAGCCGGTGATCACAGGGACTTCTTCACCGACAATAAACGAGGCTTCTTGGTTATCGAGCACCATCAAATTGGGCGATGACAAAATGTTCGATTCATTTTTCGAGGCCACTGCGGTCACCAAGGCGGTCCAATCGCCCATTACCACGCCAGCAGCCAAGCCATTTAACCCACCTAACACATTGTTTAATGCCGAGTAATCGCCCGACTCGGTAATGGGAACATTGTAAGGCGTACCATCATTTCGATAACGTACTTCAGTACGAGTCGTGTCTTCCGCCGCTTTTTGTCCGGTTAAATAACTCGTAACACCCACTCCTGCGTTATTAAACTGAATGCCGCCGTTTTCCAGCGAGCCCCACTGTACGCCGAGGTTCGCGCCGTCCGATTCCGACATTTCTACGATCAAGGCTTCAATCAACACTTGTGCGCGGCGAATATCGAGCTGGGAGATCACGCTCTCCAAGGTTTTTAAAATATCGGGCGGGGCCGTGATCACCAGCGAGTTGGTGCTTGGTGCGAGGAAATTTGCACCGCTTGCTCATTCACGCTCGGTTGCTGTTTTTTCTCTTTTTCTTTTAGCAGGTTGTCCGAAACACCTTGCAGTACATCCACCACGTCTTCCGCTTTGGCATAACGCAGATAAATCACTCGGCTGTTACCGGTGGTCGCCATCTCTTGATCCAGCTGTCTGATCAATTCGATGACCCGCTCACGCACCTTGGGCTCACCAGACACCAGCACGGCATTCAGGCGCTCGTCCGCAACAATACGCGGCTCCAACAGCTC
Organism: Salinivibrio socompensis S35; assembly: GCF_000513715.1. Taxonomy (GTDB): domain Bacteria; phylum Pseudomonadota; class Gammaproteobacteria; order Enterobacterales; family Vibrionaceae; genus Salinivibrio; species Salinivibrio socompensis. The sequence continues at coordinate 10,069 of NZ_AQOD01000078.1, read as the reverse complement.
AGGGCGAGTGTTGGCGTTGTCGCGCTTATTGAGGGTGTCGACAATTCGCACCATTTCCGCGGCTGACGCGTGATCAAGGCGGACCACTTCCACTTTTTTATCGCCCGCCTGATCGACCCGCTGAATAATATCCGTCAAACGATTCACCACCGCCGCGCGACCGGTAATCATAATGACATTGGCGGGATCATAGTGCACCACGTTACCGGCACCCGCGTTATTAATAAGCTGACGCAACAAGGGGGAGAGCTCGCGCACCGAGACATTTTTCACCGCCACCACGCGCGTCACGACCATGTCGCCGACGACATTATCGTCCTCACCCACCACAGGTACGGGCGAAGTTTTCGCATCCTTGTCGCGAATCACTTTGACGATCCCATTTTCCATCTCAACCACCGCAAAGCCATACACTTCGAGCACGTTAAGGAAAAATTGGTAGTACTGCTCATCGTCCAACGTATCGTAACTGCGCACATTAATGGTGCCGCGTACCGAGGGGTCAACGATAATGGTCTTCTCAAGGTTGCGCCCCACAATTTCGATGAATTCTTGAATATTGGTACCTTTAAACGAGGCACTGAACTCTGCCGCCCCCGCCGGTAGACCCGATAAAAGCAGACTTGCAGCCATCAAATAGGGGATCAGTCGTTGCTTTACGTTCACGTCACACTCCTAAAGCCGCACGGGGCGGTTGTGGTAATTTATAATTGAATCGAAATATCATGTTGCTGCCCTTGTCGCTCGACCACTACATCAAGCGTGCCCTGTTGTTGAATGCGATTAAGGATCTCGGGAAGCGCCACCGAACGGCTCAGTGTCAGCCCGTTGATCGCGATGGCGATATCGCCAGACTGTAAACCCGATTGCTCAAATAACACCGGGTTTTTCCCTGGGGTGAGACGGAAGCCTTTTAATTGCTTGGCATCGCCGACCTGCGCTAACTGGATATAATCAAATAAGCGCTGAGGATCGCTGGCAAGCTGTCGCGCTAAGTCGGCAGGCCAGTCAGCGCTGGTCTGCCTTGAGGTTGACGCCGGCTTTGGGGGCGTCTTGTCAGCCTCCGAGGAAGAAAACACGGTTTGCGGAGTACTGTCGGCCTCGACGCCAGGCATCAGCAAGGCTTCAAGACGCGTGCCTTGACGCAGGATCACTCGATCGGACAAGACTTGATCGACACTGACCTGTGTTCTCTTCACTTGCTCGCCGACTCCATAGGTTGATTGTTCGCCACCATGAGCAATCACGGCTAATGCACGAGAAGGCTGGTTAGAGGCAACAACGCCAACCAAGGTCAGCTGTAAACGGGTTTCAGGCACTTGGCTAACCGACTGTTGACGCTGTTGCGCCGATGCTTGAAATCGACCAAATAACTGGGCGTTAATGGCGGGCGCTAATGAAAGGGCGCCCTCACCGGCGGCCTGGCTCGTCACAACCTGACTACTCGGCGGCAAAATGGGTGCCGCCGGAGGCGTGTAGACATGCCACACCAGCCGCCCAACGAGCCAAGCCAGTAACAGGATTAGCCCACCGTTTAGACACAATAGTACTCGACCAAGAGTCAGAGCTGATATCGAGATTGTTCGTTGAGGGCTACCTGCCTGAATCATCCTTTTAAAACCAATTAGTGACACCACATGCCTATTGATGGCCTTTTTAGCCATTAGATTCCATGATTAGATTACGAAAAGCTGGACATACTAGCAAAAAACACATTGCGATCTTGAGACTTTTCATTCAACGCGCAGGTATTTTACCGAACTCGCGGCGCTGTCGGGGGGATGTGCGCTGATGCTGTGATACTGCTCTAAAGTAAATTTTATGCTAATGTCGCCGCTCCAGATTGCGCAGGAGTTGAATGATGAAAAAAAGCACATCAGCGCCTTTGACGACGGTCAGGTTGGATAAATGGCTGTGGGCCGCTCGCTTTTATAAAACGCGCTCCGTTGCGCGCAATATGATAGATGGAGGCAAGGTGCACTACAATGGTCAACGTGCCAAGCCAAGTAGAATGGTCGAAGTCGGGGCCGAAATACGCTTGCGTCAAGGCCATGATGAAAAGACCATCACTGTTATAGCGTTATCGGAGCAGCGCCAGGGCGCGCCGATAGCACAAACCTTGTATCAAGAAACCGACACGAGCCTCAAGAAACGTGAGCACGAGACGGAAATGCGTCGCTTAAATGCCCACAATCCACGTCCCGATGGACGGCCGGATAAAAAGCAACGCCGTGATATTCGTAAGTTTAAACAAGGCATAGACTAAGGCCGCAAGTCGCGCCATTGCCGGAGAGAGATTGCATGTCAAACGATCAATTACACCGTTACCTATTCGAAGATGTGTCTGTGCGTGGTGAGCTCGTCAAGCTCGACGAAACCTATCAACGCATCCTGGAGAATCAACACTTCCCAGCCCCAGTGAATGCCTTACTGGGTGAAATGTTGGCCGCGACCAGCCTGCTTACCGCGACGCTCAAATTTAATGGCTCGATCACGGTGCAACTACAGGGCGATGGTCCCGTATCGCTGGCGGTGATTAATGGTGACCATCATCAGCAACTGCGCGGCACCGCACGGGTGAATGGTGAGGTTAAAGATGGCGCGACCTTGCCAGAAATGATGGGAAAAGGCCAACTGGTCATTACCATTGAGCCTGTCGACGGGGAGCGCTATCAAGGCATTGTTGGCCTGGAGTCGGACCACTTACAAGGTTGCTTGGAAGATTACTTCGCCCGTTCAGAGCAGTTAATGACTCGTCTTTGGCTGCGTACCGGTGAGTTTGAAGGCAAGCCACATGCTGCCGGCATGATGCTGCAAGTACTTCCTGATGGTAAAGGCGACGAAGGGGACTTTGAGCACCTTGCCCAACTGACTGAAACCATTAAAAATGATGAGCTTTTCAGCCTCAGCGCCAAAGATGTCTTGTATCGCCTGTATCACCAGGAGAAAGTCACCCTATATCCGGCACAAGATGTGGTATTTAAATGCAGCTGCTCTCGTGAGCGCAGTGCCGGTGCGATTGCCGCGATTGAACGCAGTGAAGTGGACAAAATGATCGCAGAAATGGGCACCATTCATTTGCACTGTGATTATTGTGGCACTGACTATGCATTCGATAGTGTTGATGTAGCAGCGATTTTCGAGCAAAACGCCAGCGGCTCCTCACAAATGCAGTAACCACGTGCTACATTTTTAGCGCCCCGAAGTAAATAAGCTTGACCAAGCTCAAAAGCCAGCACGATGCTGGCTTTTTTCTTATTCCTTCCCGACTTAACTCACATTTTTCTACGCGTTATTTTTGTACAAACAATAATAGGTCTTTGGGTAGCGCAAACGTTTAACTAAGCGTTACCATGTCTATGACATGGCAGCTGGTGGTCCGTACCCTACAATCAAAATAGCCCCAGTATGTCGTCATCTATGGAGTCAGTCCCTGAATATACATTTCAGGTTGCTAGCACAAAGACAGTTAACATCATCTTACCTCAAGGAGCACCTATGACTGTCCTGAACGTCGAATCTGAGGTCGCTGACATCGATCTTTCCCGTTATGGTCTGGAAAATGTCAAAGAAGTCATCCGTAACCCCTCATATGAGCAATTGTTCGAGGAGGAAACCAAACCTGGGCTGGAAGGCTACGAGAAAGGCGTGGTGACCGAACTCGGCGCGGTGTCGGTAGACACGGGTATTTTTACCGGTCGTTCCCCCAAAGATAAATACATTGTTCGTGATGACACCACGCGCGATACCCTGTGGTGGTCTGACCAAGGCAAAAACGATAATAAGCCGATCGATCACGCGGTATGGAACGATCTCAAAGCACTGGTCACACAACAGCTCTCTAATAAACGTCTGTTTGTGGTTGATGGCTACTGCGGCGCTAACCCCAACACACGGTTACGTATTCGCGTGATCACCGAAGTGGCATGGCAGGCGCACTTCGTCAAAAACATGTTTATCCGTCCAAGCGAGAAAGAGCTTAAAGATTTTGAGCCCGATTTTGTGGTAATGAATGGCGCCAAATGCGTCAATAACAAATGGCGTGAGCAGGGCCTAAATTCGGAAAACTTTACCGTTTTCAACCTCACCGAACGGATGCAGCTGATTGGCGGTACCTGGTATGGCGGTGAGATGAAAAAAGGCATGTTCGCGATGATGAACTACTTCTTGCCGTTGCAAGATGTCGCGTCGATGCACTGTTCGGCCAATATGGGCAAAGACGGTGACGTTGCCATCTTCTTCGGCCTGTCTGGGACCGGGAAAACCACGCTCTCCACCGACCCCAAGCGCCAGCTTATCGGTGACGATGAACATGGTTGGGACAATAACGGCGTCTTTAACTTTGAAGGGGGATGCTATGCAAAAACCATCAAGTTATCCAAAGAGGCGGAGCCAGATATCTATAATGCCATCCGTCGTGATGCCTTATTAGAGAACGTCACCGTTCGCAGTGATGGCCGTATCGACTTTGACGATAATTCGAAGACAGAAAACACTCGCGTGTCATACCCTATTTATCATATCGATAATATTGTGAAGCCGGTTTCAAAAGGCGGCCACGCTAACAAGGTGATTTTCTTATCTGCGGATGCGTTTGGCGTATTGCCACCGGTATCTAAATTGACGCCAGAGCAAACCAAGTATCATTTCTTATCCGGCTTTACAGCGAAGTTAGCAGGCACCGAGCGCGGTATTACTGAACCCACCCCTGCCTTCTCAGCTGCCTTTGGCGCCGCATTTTTGACCTTACACCCCACCAAGTACGCGGAAGTGTTAGTCAAACGCATGGAGGCGGCAGGAACTGAAGCCTATCTGGTTAATACCGGTTGGAATGGCTCAGGAGAGCGGATTTCCATCAAAGATACCCGTGCGATCATTGATGCGATTTTAGATGGCTCCATCGAAAAAGCCGATACCAAAGTGATCCCAATCTTTAATTTGGAAGTCCCGGTATCGCTGGACGAAGTGAGCGACGGCATTCTTGACCCACGTGATACCTATGTTGACCCCCTGCAATGGGAAAGCAAAGCCAAGGACTTGGCAACACGCTTTATCAACAACTTCGATAAATATACCGATACCGAAGAAGGTGCAGCATTGGTCGCTGCAGGTCCACAGCGCGACTAGCCCTCATCCCCATACCGCTAGTTGGCGGTATGGGCCTTATTCATCATGGCGACTGGTTGAAGTTCGGCGACTTTTACGCCAATCTTACAGCTACTCGTTGCCTGATAGGGTTCATTCATGCGCATCCTGGCCAAACTTGTTGCCAGCTTTTTTATCCTAATCATAACCACATTGTTAGTGATCCTGGTGCTGCTACATACGCGACATAGCACCCAGGTTTTTACTGCGCTCGTCACCCCCATGCTGCCAGGCACATTAACGGCCGAGCAGGTGAATTATCACTGGCAACGTCCACTTCATCTGACCCTGACGCAACCGGACTATCAACATGGCCGTCAACACTGGCACGCCAATACGGTACGTGTACAGTTCTCTCCCGATCGCTTGTCTCACTTGCAATGGGTTAGGGTTGACGGTCTTAATCTTGACCTGACCAACAACACCATGACGTCGCTCAAGATGTTACCGGCGACGCTGAGTATTGGTCGCGTCCTTTTTAATGACCTGTCCATCCAAGGGCAAGGCTGGCAAGCACAGCAGGTTAGCGCTCAGCTCGATGAATGGCACAAAGGGCAAGCCCCCTTAGGATCGGTCCGCGGCCGGGCGCAATGGGCAGCCAAACAGATCAACTGGCATGGACTACGTGTCTCTCAACTTTTGGTCGATGCCACGCCAACGTCTACAGGTTGGCAATTCCGCGGCGTGTCTTTTGAGTGGCAACGTGCCGCGATCAGTGCCCAAGGTCATTGGCAGCCAGGAGCACTCGCCTTCACCCAATTAACCCTAAGCGATGTCATTGTCGACAGCGAACAGACATATCAACGCTTGACCAACGCCTTGTCGCGATGGTCTGACACCACCTCGCTAACCATCGAGCGCGCTGATATTCGCCAGCTCAGTGCCGACACCGATCAATTTTCGGTAAATAATCTCACCGTATCCGCCGAACATGTCACTGTGGCGCCGGATACGCCTTGGTGGCAACAGCCTAATCTACGTGCGTCATTCAACGCTGACTATGTGCGCTGGCGTACGCAGACCTGGGAACAGCCGATGGGTGATATTGAACGTCGCGGCAAAAACTGGGTCATTAATCAATTGACCAGTCAATGGCAAGAAGGGTTTGTGGGACTATCCGGGCATTTTTCCAAGCGCCATTGGCAGATTGATAAGCTACAAGCCAATAATCTGACACTCAGTCACGCAATACTCTCCCCGCTGATTAAGGCACTCCCCGCGTGGCCAGAAACCTTGTCCATTGACGACGTATCCCTGAAACATAATCAATGGCTGGCTTTGTCTTCCCAATTTCCGATCAAAGTCAGTGGCATTGATGTCGATGGACGTGCATTGCGCCTACAACCTCTTAAGAAATGGCGCTTAACCGATGGGAGCCTGACCGCCAGCGCGAGTCACGCCAGCATTAATCAGCAGTGGCTCGCCGAGCCCTACTTGCGCTTAGATGCCGAAAAAGGGAAATTAACCTCCAACAGCTATTGCTGGGCTTCCCTGATGGGCAGCTGGCCGTGTCGGGAACGTGGGATTTAAGCACCCCCAGTCAACCATGGTCGGTACACCTTGATGGGTTACAAATCCCGCTTTCTGTCTATCAAGACTGGTTCGATTGGCCCCTGCCACTCACCGGTTTCCATGACATTGAAGCCAAGTGGTCAGGGTTGGCAGCCGATAAGGAAAGCTTCAATGTCGGGCTCAACGGCGAGATGAAAATCACCCTGATCGGTGCGAAAGCCAATACCGGCTCGGATAAAGCTTGGCCTACGCAGATAACCTCTTGGTTTAGCGATCAAGAGGTAGATAAAAACAAACCACAGGCTTTCCCGTTTGAGATTTTGTCCATTGATGCTGACCGAGGCCAACTGACCGGCTCCCTGCAGGGCGAGACACGCTTATCTATCCATTGGCCACTCTATCGTGCAGACGCCCCGCGGATTCGTTAGTGCACCATGCCTTCGTGCGCTTACGCTCTCTGCATCAACGCAACAGGGCTAATTGAGGGGCAGGTTGAGCGGTGGCGCCATCATCTGACGGTAGCAGGACATAGGTTCCGGTAAACACACCGGCCTTTTCATCACCACTAAAAAAATCGACTTCTAAGGTGACGCGGGCACGGCGCCCGTTTTCTAATCGGTCGAGCTCGCCGCTCAGGTTATCGAGCGACACACTCGCCCGTGGACGTTCAGCCACAGGACGACGATAGCGAATATGGCTGTCCGCCAGGACAATATCAGCACTCAGTTGACGCTCTTTCATCAATAACCACACCATGCCCCAACCCGTTAACGTCGCAAGGCTAAAAATGCTGCCCGCAAACATGGTTTGTCGTGGGTTTAAATTGGCGTTTAAATTGGCGCACACTTCGAAGCTGTAGCCGGTGAACTGGCTAATTTGGACCCCCATTTTGTCGCTGATCGGGATTTGCGCTTGCCAGCGCTGCTGGAGCTCGGTGCACCATTCAGGTCGACGTACGACATCCGATAAAGGATCCAAGGGTTTAACCATCTGCTGGTGACGAATGGGGCCGCGTTCGTCACTCAGATCGCCCTGACGGAGGAAGGCGTTCTGAGCATAAAAGCTCACTGCTTCTTCGCGCGCACTGCACACAAGGCGCTTCGCCCCCTCTTGCCGCGCCAATGACTCCAGAGCCATTAGCACTAACGCCCCTAGGCCACGATTGCGGTAGTCCGGCGACACCGCCATATACCGGATTTGGCCGTCATTATCGGGGGTTAAATACAAGCGGCCAATCGCGACGGGCGCATCATCACTGTCGACAATCATACGATGACACGCATTGACATCATACGCATCGCGCTCTGAGCCACGAGGCGCGTGCCACGGCTCTCTTAACATCCGATAACGAAAGTCATAATAACGCGCTAGTTCTTGCTCTGTGCGCGGGGTAACGATTCTAAACATGCCTGTCTCTCCTTGTGAGGCGCGTCGTTATACCTGAAGCCAGAAGGTGACGGGGCCATCATTGACGAGGCTCACTTTCATGTCGGCGGCGAATTGGCCGGTCTGCGTCTTTAATCCCGCACGTTGGCAGTCCTGACAAAATACCTCGTACAAACGTTCTGCTTCTTCGGGGGATGCCCCCGAGAAACTCGGTCGCATGCCCTTTTTGGTGTCCGCCGCGAGGGTAAATTGTGATATAACCAGTAATTCACCACCGCTCTGCGACACATTGAGGTTCATTTTGCCATTGTCGTCTTCAAACACACGATAACCACCGACTTTATGCGCTAACTTCGTCGCATTCGCATCGGTATCACCCTTTTCCACGCCTAATAGCACCACCAGCCTTTTCCTATCGTACCAAGGGCCTCATCCTCAACAGTTACATTCGCTTCACTCACGCGTTGAATTAGGGCAATCATAAGGTTCCTCACCTTCATTCATTAAGGGACGGGGGGAGGCAACCAAACTGCCTGACTGGCTCTGAGCCGCTTGAGATGTAGCACTTGGCCACCAATAGGCAGATTCTCTTAGGGTTGCCGTAACTTGCGCACCGAATAATACAATGCACCAGCTAAAATACACCCACACAAACAGAATCGGGACCACGCTAGGGCGCCGTAAATTAATTGATACGAGGGGAAATGGGACAACATACAGCGCGAATACTTTTTTACTTAATTCAAATAATACACTCGCTACGGCCGCGCCCACTAAGGCATGACGAAGGCGCACACGAGTATTCGGCACTAGGGTATACAACCCCATAAAGGTGAGCGTGGTCAGAAGAAAAGGGAGCCCACGGAGCAAGGTGGTGAATAAATCATTGGCGATGCCACTTTGTAATAGCGATAACGAGGTCAAATACGAGCTCAGAGCAATGCTGGTACCGATCAAAATGGGGCCAAGTGTCAGTACCATCCAATAAATCGAAAACGCGATCATCACCGGCCGCTTGGTTTGTATTTTAAATGTGTGGTTTAAGCTTTTGTCGATTGCAGAGATCAGCATGATCGCGACCACAAAAAGAAAACTGACCCCTACAGCGGTCATCTTGCCAGCATTGGCAACAAATTGATTGAGATAACGTGCTACCACCTCACCAGCCGCTGGGACAAAGTTATTGATGACGAACTGTTGTAAGGTGTCACCGATCTCCGAAAATCCCGGAAAACTTGAAAACGCTGACAACACAACGGTCACCAGTGGTACCAAGGACAGCAACGTCACATAAGCCATATAACCGGCACTCACCGTTAGCCTATCTTCTCCCATTCGTTGCCACAAATGGCGCAACATCGCTTTCAACCAATCACCGCTTTCGCGCCACGTTTTCCGATCCCAACCCCCGAGATTGCGCATCCTTTCACCTTACCTTGTGCCTGTTTTACGCCTACTGAGTGTACATGATTTACGTCGCGATCGCTGCGATCAAAAAAGGCACCTAACGGTGCCTTTGTTATCATGTCGCAGTTTATCTCACCACGATGTGAGTGCGATTAACCTTTGCGACCAGCGCGTTTGCGATCCGTTTCGGTCAACAGCTTTTTACGAATACGGATGCTGTCTGGGGTCACTTCAACCAGCTCATCGTCATCGATAAACTCAAGCGCCTGCTCCAAGGTATACTTGATAGCCGGGCTCAGTACCTGCGCTTCATCGGTACCCGAGGCACGCACGTTGGTCAGTTGCTTGCCTTTCAGACAGTTAACCGTTAAATCGTTGGCGCGGTTGTGAATGCCGATGACTTGACCTTCGTATACTTCATCACCATGTTCCGCAAACAAGCGACCACGGCCTTGTAGGTTAAACAATGCGTAAGTCAGTGCTTTACCTGCGGCGTTTGATATCAATACACCGTTGATACGTTGGCCAATATCACCGCCTTTGAATTTACCGTAATGGTCGAACGTATGATAAATCAGACCCGACCCTGACGTCAGGGTTAAGAACTCGGTTTGAAAAC
>NZ_AQOD01000077.1 GCF_000513715.1 Salinivibrio socompensis S35 | reverse complement strand
TATTGTGATCACGTCTTTGTGGTCGATAGCCGTGGACTTTGGGTGGGCGCCGTGCCGATCCACAAGTTATTCGGTGCCGATGGTCTATTAAAAATCAGTGACTGGTGCGAGACCAATTCCCAAGCTTGAATGCGCGTGATGACATCTACGCTAGCGCTGACAAAGTGGCGAGTAGTGAAGAGGTTGCCTTACCCGTGTTAGATGATGGAGGATCTTGATTGGCCGTCTTGATCTGGGTACGGCTTATGAGATGCAGACCGAGCGAGCAGAAGCGCAGATCATGGCCTCGGCTGGTTTAGATGAGGATGAGGACTTGTTCTCTGCCTGTCATGAAAGTGCTCGAAAATCGAGCTCTGTGGTTAGGAATCAACTTGCTGACGGCATTTCTCGCTTCCTGGTTTATTTGGTTTGTTTGAAGCCACTATACAACAGGTGGTGGCGCTGGCGGTATTAATGCCGGTCGTTGCATCTATGGGGGGCATTGCGGGCAGCCAAACACTCACCTTGATTGTACGCGGCTTAGCGCTTGGGCAAATATCTAAGGCCAACTTAAAACCATTGCTCACGAAAGAGTTTAAAGTGGGCTTATTTAATGGCGTGCTTTGGGCTGTCGTGATTGGCATTATTGCAGGGTATTGGTTTGATAGTTGGAGCTTGGGTGCCGTCATCGGCAGTGCAATAGTGGCCAATATTATCAGTGCCGCGTTGGCAGGAATATTCATTCCAGTGCTGTTAGATAAATTGAAAATTGACCCAGCCTTGTCTGGCTCAGTGATCTTAACCACAGTGACAGACATTGTTGGGTTTGTTGCCTTTTTGGGTCTAGGGACACTTTTTCTACTCTAACTTGCTTTTTTCTAAGTGCTTGCCAATGGCACAGACGTGTCTGTTGTCTGTGGTTCTTCCGCTTCCGTGTGTTTGCCGTCTGCGGCTGGGAGCAGCTTTTCACAATATAATGTCATAATGTCTTCACGAATAAGTTGCTCAAGTTCCGCCGCGCGCTCTGTCGGACAAAAGAGTCGAACGTGAACAAGCTGCTCGCCCGTCTCTGTATGGGATAAATATAAATGCGGCTCAGGGCCAGGTAAATCGACGCCCGCATGACGCTCTATCACGTGATTGTACCGCCGAGCGATATCCATAAAATCTTCACTATGATCGTCAATGCGTGCCAATAACCCAGGAATATGCGGGTATAAATTAATATCGCCGCGGACCACTAAATGAAAATGGTGATACACATATCGCTTCATGAAGTTTAGATTTTTCACCGTGGTGGCAAAGAACAAGCTATTCGGGAGAGTCGCGGTTTTTCCAGTGTAACAATAATGACCACTGTGCGTGTCGATTTCTTGAATTTTAGTCGCCATTAAATTGTGTTCGATCACCTCACCGCGTGTATTACCCACTTCAATCCAATCGCCAATACGAAACGATCGAGAGCTCGCACGTTGAATAGAACCGGTGAAGCATAAAATGATCTCTTTTGAAGCGACCACAACGGCCACAGCGATGGCGGTCAGTGACAATGCAAATTCATTGATTTCGGTGTTCCAAAATAGGAACATAAAGAGTAACAAAGTCGTAAACGCACCATTTTTGGTACGAGACATCCATTTACGTTGATCTTCGCTAAGAAAATTACTGTCACCACGAATGTGACGTAGGATCAGTCGGCGAACGACACTGACAACGACGATGACGCCGATGGTCGTTAATAATTTGTTTTCTAACAGTAGTTGGGCAATATTTTTTAACTCAGACAACAAAGCTATCTCCATAGTTTCCGTCAACGCCTCCCCCAGTAATGGCGCTATTCTGCCCCTAAGTGAACAAAAATAAAACGCAAACTTTGCAAATAGCGTGAATTCCGCTCGTTGACCTTAAAGCGAAAGCTTATTGGTTGAGTTCTTACTTCACTCGAGATTTGTGCGCACAGGATCCCGTTCTCGTATGATTGATACAAAAAATGTCTACGCATGAGAGGCTAGTGCTGGTCAAAGTAATCCTTACGCCGGATATATTTATCCATGTAGTGGTAAGCAACAGGACGCGTTAACCAACTAAAAAGAACGCGCAGGATCCGGGTTAAAGAGAGTGTGTTGGTATAGATTTTATTTTCGTGTAGCCAAAGTAATCGTCCAACATGCCAGTACACAAAAGGAATAGCGGGTAAGAATGTCACCATATCGACATCACAACAGATACGGTAGGTGCGCGTTGAAAATGGATATAAGCGTTTAAAACGTACCGCACATCCCCGCTGCCGGTTGGCCAAAGGTAACGATTACGCTTTATCGCATCGCCAAATTGATGGTTTAGCTTGGCGGCGGCGACAATAGCCATCGCACCTCCCGATGAATGGCCGATAAAAGAAATATGTTTTCCTTCCTGCAAAAAAGGAGTCAACGCAGAGATTAATTTAGTCAGCACCGTCTCTCCCTCAAGCACGGTGTGGTCTGCCGCTTGAGCAATATCAGCAAACTGGCTGTTCGTCATTTGTCGATACTGGCGCTTGTGCGGTTGCCAGGACAAGCTCTTTTGCGTTAGAAGATAATGAAATCCCCAATGGACGTGACATTTTTTATCGTCGATGGTGATCGCTTTAGGTGTACATGCGCAATTGAGCAACCAATCCCAGACCGTTTGCGAACCACGAAAGACCACGATCGCGTCGTCGTCTTCCCGCCAAAGTATCCGAATAATACACCGCCCCCATCGGTCATAAATATCACGTCGACCATGAGGACTAAACCGTAATGGGTGTGATCAAAATAAACGGGGTATGAGGCGCGACAGAGGATGGCATACCGCTCATATTGATAGCGTTTCAATCGCTTCATACGAGAGCCTATTTCATGAATGTTGGACTTAGGCTATCGAAAAAACATGACGAAATAGCGAAATGGGAAGCGATCTCCGTCATCGCCTAATGCGCAGTCATTAATCGTTGTTGCAGTCACTAATAGTTGTTGAGAAAGGCTCTAGGTGCGTGTCGTAAGTAAGGGCTTGAATCGGGCCACGGTGCGTAATTAAAAACTCAGCATTTGTGCAATTACCGATACCAATAATAATCTGTACTAAAAGGCGCAAATCTTTTAACCAACGCTGAGTCTGCTCTTGGCTCCAGTCTTCACGATACAGGCCCATATGATACTCAACCCACCAATATGCGCCGCGAATAAATGCTTTCATCACAGATTCTGCCGCTAAGATTTGTTCAGCGGTCCCGGAAAAATCAAAATCGGGTGAGATTGGTTTGCCTTGTGTAAACGCGACATAGTTTCGACAGTGGCGAAAGAGAGCCAGCTGAAGCCCGGCTGCAGAATCATAATGGGGGAGAGACAAGGTCGTGACGGGAGGTGTTTGATCGAGCGACGAAACAACGCAGCGGTGCGCTTACCGGGCATCAGGTGCTCAATTGCGTAAAATAAATCCAAACTGATAAGTTGATTACTCAAGGGTATCCTTCACTGTGTTAATTCAACATATTTATCCTGCCTGAATGGGCCGTGCGAGTATACAATATAGTATGCTGAATTGAAGCGATAATCCTCGCGTTACTCTATCCTATAACGCGCTTTTAGTGTCGATATCGCCTCCTTTTTGTCGATTAAAAACTGATTGAACTCGTCGATGAGTTTGGGGTGATGGATGGTCGATAGCCGCCGTGTTCCTTTGATATGGGGGAGGGTATCATCAAAGCGTACCGATCCTTTTTTAAAGCCCATTTGATCGAGATAGAATTGCGCGACGGCGATATTCGCATAGCCACCATCAACACGGCCACTAACGAGCTTCATCATCAAAGAATCATATTTGTAACTTTCATTTAAGCGTATGCGGCCCGAACGGATACGTGATTGATAAGGCTCAGGGGTAAAGCCTGCGACTGTCCCTAGAAGCTGTAGCTGATCAAGAGGTTGGCCATAGTTTTGGTCGATAACCATGACACCGTCGATATAATCTATCACGGGATCACTGTAGACGACATTGATGTCTTTTTTGATATCGAGATCCCAATCGGGGCTATCTGGATACTTAAGATCAACGACACCATCGACAAAGCGAGACGGGAGGCTTGTGAGTGGTAAGGCTTTGTACACGAATCGATAGTGATGCTCATTAGCGAACATATCCAGCAATTCGCGGTTGAATCCAGAATAATTACGACTGGAGTAAGCTGAGAAAGGATAATATTGGGAAAAGCTCTGTACGCCGATGATATAGGTCGTTTTGGCATTCACGGATACCGAGATACTCATAATCAGTAATAAAGCCCATAATCTTTTCATCGTACTCATCCGGCTCTCGTTGATTTTCCTCTTGTTATTGTAGACACAGAGACAGCCCCTGTCTTTGCATACTCACCTGTTATTTTACAACATCGACTTTCAACGCCTTCTCCGGCCATAAACCTTCCTGTCGAAAAATCATTCGGTTATTGGTCACATTTCACACTAAAATATTTGAATGAACATTCGGTATGTTTTATTTTTTCATCTGGACTTTCAATTTTGATCAAATAACGATGAATAAGCATGAAATTGCATCGCGGGCGATGCGGCAACATATTCTTTCCACCACATTAGAAATTGTTGGTAATGAAGGGCTTGCTGCACTCACAGCGACAAAGTTGGGTAAAAAGGCTGGGATCAGCAAAGGCGCGCTCTATCATCATTTTGATAACCTTGATGCGGTAAAATATGCGGCGGTGGATGAGTTAATCTCGATGTTTTTAGCGGTCGCTGAGCCGGCTAATTTTGAAGACTTTGAAAGTTATTTAGCGGTAACAGGTGATACTTTATATCTGACCATGCAGTGCGAGCCTTATGCGATGAAGGCGATGTATAGCTTCACGACTCAAGCCTTATTTGATGTGCAATTTCGTGCTGCAATACAACGTTTTTCGCAGCATGGTTTAACCGAATATACCGAGCGATTGACTATTTTTATCGGGGTAAAATTCCTCAATATCAGATAGATACGGCAATCCGAGTGGTGGATGCTTTCTTTCTTGGTGCGGGCTTGCAAAGTTATTTATCTCAAGGTGAGGATAGGTTTCGCCAAAGCTGGGCGTTATTCTCTCAAATGCTGTTAACGCAATTAGGTGAGAAATAGAGCGCCATCTGAGATGAGACGCTCTAGCATGTAACAGGGATTAGGCTAGCTCAGCGTTGTGGTAGACATTTTGTACGTCATCGCAATCGTTAAGCATATCGAGGAATTTTTCAAAACGTTCAACATCATCGCCACTGACCTTCGTATCGATTTGAGGTACAAAGGTGATCTCTTCTAGATCAATCGGCGTGTCGCCAAGAAAATCGCTTAGCGCATTTTTCACTTTGAAAAACTCGGTATGAGGCGCAAAAACCGTAATCACACCGTCGTCCGCTTCGATGTCTGAAACATCTACATCGGCCATCACTAATGCTTCTAACGTACCTTCCTCATCCGTTCCATGGAACTGAAAAACGGCTTGATGTTCAAACATATGAGACACCGCACCAGGTGAGCCAATTTTAGCGTCATTTTTGACAAAGCACTGACGGACATCCATGTAGGTGCGGTTGTTATTATCGGTCAAGCAATCGACGATGACGGCACAGCTGCCAGGTCCAAATCCTTCATAACGAGCAACTTCGTAGTTTTCGCCACCTGTGCCATTCGCTTTATCGATCGCTTTATCGATGATATGCCCAGGAACCTGATCTTTTTTGGCTTTTTCAATCAAGCGGCGTAGAGACAGGTTGCTATCTGGATCGGGCCCGCCGTTCTTGGCGCACACGTAAATCTCTTTACCGTACTTTGAGTAAACCTTAATTTTTGCGCCTTGGGTTTTCGCCATTGACGCTTTACGAACTTCAAAACTTCGTCCCATTCGGAATCTCTCTTAATAAACGTTTACGCAGAAACAGGTTGATTCTATCAAGAGAGTGATCCTTTGCACCAGCCAATGCACTGACCTTGCGCAAACTCAGTGCGATAAACACGAATCACTCTCCTTCATGATAATAAAATGGCCCCGTTTGGGGCCGGATCGATATTTATTCTTGGCTCAAGTGGCTGGCATAGAGCTTCGGTCTACGGTGCTTCAAGTTTGTCACTGAGCCCCGCTCATGCAGCATTTTGAGCTTATCAAGATCAACGTCTGCGAAGATCATCATCTCAGTATTTGCGTTCGCTTCTGCGAGTGTCGCATCGTGAGGGAAGTACACATCAGACGGCGAAAAGACGGCTGATTCGGCATATTGAATATCGACGTTATCGACGCGAGGCAGATTACCGACACTGCCACCAATCGCGACATAGCATTCGTTTTCGATCGCGCGTGCTTGCGCGCACAGACGCACTCGAAGGTAACCATTTTTGGTGTCTGTCCAGAAAGGAACAAACAAGATTTGCACCCCTTGCTCGGCAAGGATCCGTCCTAGCTCAGGGAACTCGGCATCGTAACAGGTGAGAATGCCAACGCGGCCTGCGTCCGTTTCGATAACTTTGACCGTATCACCGCCATCGATCACCCAGTCTCGTTGCTCGTGTGGCGTAATATGGATTTTGTATTGTTCATCAATGCTGCCGTCGCGATGCATCAAATAAGACACATTGTAGAGCTTGCCATCTTCGAGGACGGGCATACTCCCTGCGATAATATTGATGTTGTAAGTCACTGCCAGCTGAGAAAAGCGTTGTTTAATCGCTTGGGTAAACTCACTGAGAAAACGTATTGCCTCGACCGAGCGTTTATCCGGGGCAAGCCCCATTAAGGGCGCACAAAAGAACTCGGGAAATAGGGCGAAATCGGATTGATAGTTAGCTAAAGATGAGACAAAAAATTCGGCTTGATTGAGCAGATCATCAACCGAGAGCACATGACGCATCTGCCATTGCACTACACCAAGTCGCACAATGGTTTTGTCAATGTCGTGTACTGATGACGCATCTTCTTCATAAAAGAAGTTATCCCACTCTAATAATGTCGCGTAGCCTGCAGACTTATCATCTTCGGGCAAGTAGCGATTCATTAACCGTTTGACGTCAAAGTCATTGGAAAGCTGAAAAGAGAGGATAGGATCGTGGATCTCTTTACGCCTTACCTTATTGATATAATCGGTAACAGAGACATCTGTGTGCTTGTGATAACCGGGGATGCGTCCA
>NZ_AQOD01000076.1 GCF_000513715.1 Salinivibrio socompensis S35 | reverse complement strand
GCCTTTGTATCGACAGTGGTGCTGGTTGCGATGAACATGCGCAAAGTCACCAGCATTCCTGCGTATGTTGTGGTTGGGCTGATTTTATGGTTTAGCGTGCTGCAATCGGGCGTTCATGCGACGCTAGCCGGTGTGGTGCTTGGTTTTGCTATCCCATTGCAAGGTAAAACAGGTGATGATCCATCGCCATTGAAAAAATGGAGCATGCACTACACCCTTACGTGTCGTATCTTATTCTGCCAATTTTTGCGTTCGCTAATGCCGGGGTCTCGCTTGATGGCGTATCACTGGCTAACCTAACGGAAATGTTACCGCTGGGTATCGCCTTGGGTTTACTTCTGGGTAAACCACTTGGGATCTTTACTTTCAGCTGGACTGCGGTGAAATTAGGTATTGCCAAATTGCCAGCACGTGTGAATTTCACGCACATCTTTGCCGTATCAGTGCTCTGTGGTATCGGTTTCACCATGTCTATTTTTATCTCATCACTGGCGTTTGTTGGTGTGAATGGCGAGTTTGTCACACTCTCTCGTCTTGGGATCTTGATAGGATCGACCTTAGCGGCCGTGATTGGCTACGTGGTGTTGCACTTTGCACTTCCACCAGCCAGCGTGCTCGCAGATGAACAAGGAGACGAGTATGAAGAAGATAATACGGGCGCTGATTATTAGCCTGGTCACCGTCTCGGGCTCTGCCATGGCGGCGAACCAAGAGATGTATTGCAACGGCGAGCAAGACCAAAGTGACGTATGCAAAGCCTATCGTGCAGGTGTGGCGGCAGGAAAAGCGATGGTGACCTCGAATCTTGATAAAGAAGAAAAGGATAAAGCTTCGAGCTTTTCAGAACGTGCGTTAGAACATCGAGCCGGTGAGCGGGTAAGAAAACCACTCGATAAAGACGATGAGAAAAGCTAAAACTTGCATGAGCCTTGAAGGCGTCAGAGGGGCAGCGTAAGCTGCTCATCTGGCGTATTTTTTTCAATTAGCATGGCACACCTAAATTATAATCACCTTTACTACTTCTGGATGGTCTGTAAGCAAGGCTCCATTACGCAAGGAGCAGATAAGCTTTGTTTAACGCCGCAAACTGTGACGGGGCAAATCCGTGCCCTTGAACAGCGCTTAAATGGCAAGCTAACCAAACGCAATGGCCGCTACGTTGAACCCACCGAGCTCGGTCAGCTCGTTTTTAAATATGCGGATCGTATGTTTGGCCTAGGCCACGAAATGCTAGATATTGTTAATTACAGCCAACAAGAAAATATTTTGTTTGATGTTGGGGTTGCCGATGCGTTATCCAAGCGGCTGATTAGCCAAATTCTCCTGCATGCTATTCCTCACGATAACGCCATTCACCTGCGCTGTTTCGAATCCACGCATGAAATGCTGCTTGAGCAGCTCGCAGAGCATAAACTCGACATGATCCTTTCCGACTGCCCGATAGATTCAACCCAACAGGCTGGTTTGTTCAGCGTCAAGTTGGGTGAAAGCAGTATGAGCCTGTATTCCTCAAACCCCGCTGAGCGTCTTGATGTGCCGTTACCCATACGTTTAGCGACACAGAAAATCTTAATGCCCAGTAAATCAACCGCAATGGGACGTAAGTTGACGCAATGGTTTGATCAACAAGGCATTGTGCCGAATATTCTGGGAGAATTTGACGATTCCGCCTTAATGAAGGCATTTGGTATTAGCCATCAAGCGTTATTTATTTCGCCCACGACCTATACCGAGGAAGTCACCCGCTTGGGACAAGCGATACAAATTGCTGAGTTGAGTGCGGTAAAAGAGGAATATTTCGTCATATTCGCAGAACGTATGATCCAACACCCGGCGGTAAAAAGGATTTGTGAGGCAGATTACAGTCACTTGTTTGTTTAGTTACAAGCAGAGATAAAGATCGTGCTAGACTCGTGCCATTGAGTGTTAACTGATGATGGAAGTTGAATGGATTTAGCCCGCATGCAGCAGAATGGGCCCAAAGCAGTCAATCTGCTTAAAGCTATGGCCAATGAAAAACGCCTTTTCATTCTGTGTTATTTACTACAAGGTGAATTGTCGGTGGGGCAGTTAGTGGAGCGGGTGCCTCTGAGCCAGTCAGCCTTATCGCAGCATCTCGCTTGGTTACGAAAAGATGGCCTGGTGACAACGCGCAAAGAAGCGCAGACGGTATATTATTCGCTAAAAAGTGATGAGGTCGTTGCTGTTATACAGTTATTACATGATCTCTATTGCAGTGAACCGGTAAGCTAATACTTGAGTAAATCATAACAGATAAGCAAAAAAAAACCGGCCGGAGCCGGTTTTTTTTATCTCTATACAAAGAGCAAACTTACAGCGCTTTAATTTGTGCTGAAAATGCTGATTTGTAACGAGCTGCTTTGTTCTTGTGGATCAGGCCTTTAGTGGCTGAACGGTCAAGAATAGGCTGAACTTGTGCAAAAGCAGCAGTTGCCGCTTCTTTATCGCCTGCAGCAATTGCTGAAGCAGTTTTCTTCATATAAGTGCGCATCATAGAGCGACGGCTTGCGTTGTGCTGGCGACGCTTCTCAGACTGGATCGCACGCTTCTTAGCAGATTTGATATTCGCCAAGGGTCTAACTCCCAAATCTTTTGTTCGGTGACATTTCGAGGCGAGGGACTATGCCTCTTTTTGCCTCTATTGTCAATTCATTTGTGCAAAGATCCGCCGCTCCAAGGTAGTATTGGCGCTGCGGGGTTATCACAGTTAATATGGCGGCTGATTCTATCAGCATTTCTGCCCCGGCGTCACCCATATTTCGATTTCTTCTCCCTTTCGGTGTATCGCCAGGGGCGAAAAAGTAGAAGCAACGCGCGACCGTGGCGCGTATCGGGCATGTGTTTTCAAGAGGTAACCGTGAGTAAGCGACTTTTACGCTCTGGGCTCATCGTGAGCACCATGACATTCGTGTCCCGCGTTTTAGGATTGGTGCGCGATGTCGTCATTGCGAACTTAATGGGCGCTGGTGCGGCCGCCGATGTCTTTTTCTTCGCCAATAAGATCCCTAACTTTCTGCGTCGTTTATTTGCTGAAGGGGCGTTTTCACAAGCGTTTGTGCCAGTATTAACTGAATACCAGGCGCTGGATAAAGATGATACTACTCGAGCCCACTCACGTGAGTTGGTGGCTAATGTGGTCGGTACCTCGGTGGGCTGGTCACGATCGTGACATTGCTCGGGGTCGTTGGATCGCCGGTTTTAGCCGCGTTATTTGGCACGGGGTGGTTTGTCGATTGGTTGGACGGGCGCCGGATGGTGCGAAGTTTGAGCTGGCCAGCTTGATGCTGAAAATCACGTTTCCCTATCTGTGGTTTATCACCTTTGTTGCTTTATCCGGTGCTATCCTTAACACGCTGAATAAATTCGCGGTCTCCAGTTTTACTCCGGTTTTTTTAAACATTGCGATTATTGCCGCCGCGATAGGCTTATCCCCGCATTTGGCACAACCTGAAATTGGCCTCGCGATCGGGGTGTTTGCTGGGGGAGTGATCCAACTTTTGTTCCAGCTGCCTTTTTTATCGCAAGAGGGCATGCTCGTTCGGCCTAAATGGGGATGGCACCATCCGGGCGTCGTCAAGATTCGACAGTTAATGATCCCGGCATTGTTCGGGGTGTCAGTGAGTCAAATTAACCTGTTATTCGATACTTTCATCGCCAGTTTCTTAATGACCGGCTCGATCAGTTGGCTGTATTACTCCGATCGCTTATTAGAGTTCCCGCTGGGATTATTTGGCATTGCAATTGCCACCGTTATCTTGCCTGCTTTATCTAAAAAACATGTTGACCAATCACCGAATCAGTTTGCGGCCACCATGGATTGGGGGGTGCGTATGGTCCTGTTACTCGGGATCCCAGCGATGGCTGGATTGATTGTGCTCGCCAAGCCCATGTTGATGGTGCTGTTTATGCGCGGTGAGTTTGGTGTACCTGACGTTGAGGCAGCAAGCCTCTCACTGGTCGCTTATGCCTGTGGCTTGGTCAACTTTATGGTGATTAAAGTCCTTGCGCCCGGTTATTACGCTCGCCAAGATACGAAAACGCCGGTCAAATATGGTGTGATCGCCATGGTCAGTAACATGATCTTTAATGCGATTTTTGCGTATTTCTTCAGCTATGTAGGTCTGGCCATGGCCACGGCTTTATCGGCGCTGATTAATGCTGGCCTTTTGTATCAAGGGTTGCATCGTCGCCATATCTATCGCCTTTCTCGGGAAACGGTGATGTTTATCCTCAAGCTATTGGTCGCCGTTTGCGCCATGATTGTTGGGCTTTATGTGTGGATGCCAAGTTTGTCACAATGGACAGGAATGCCATTATTCTCACGCAGTGTTAGCTTGGCTGGCTGTATTATTGGCGGGGGAGCACTCTATTTGATCACGGCGGTAATCGCTGGCGTGAGAGTGGGTGATATCCGCCATCGAGGATGATGGCAAGCGCGGAATATCAATCCAGGCTGATTGCCAGCGCTGACTAGTATATAATCCGCCAGTTTTTGTAGTTCAAATAGTCAGCAGGCGATGGAATTAATTCGAGGTATTCACAATATCCGGGCCAAACACCGAGGCTGTGTACTCACCATCGGTAACTTTGATGGCGTCCACCTTGGCCACCAAGCGGTCTTGCGCCAAGTGGTCGAGAAGGCAAGAGCCTCGACTTGCCGGCGACTGTGATGTTGTTTGAGCCACAACCGCTCGAATTATTTCAAGGTGAGCAGGCTCCCGCGCGCTTATCTCGATTGCGCGACAAATATACCCAGCTTGCCAAATTGGGCGTGGATCGGCTCCTGTGTGTCAGCTTTTCGCCAGCATTTGCCGCCATGAGCCGGATGCCTTTGTCGATCGCTTGTTGGTCAATCAATTGGGTGTTAAGTTTCTGGTGGTGGGTGACGACTTTCGCTTTGGCCTTAAGCGAGCCGGTGACTTCGCGCGATTAGAGCAGGCCGGCAAAGAGCACCAATTTGAGGTGGTCAGCACTGAGAGTTTTTGTGTCAGCGATCGACGCGTGAGTAGCACCGCAATCCGAGATGCGCTTTTCGCGGGCCAGTTAGATGCAGCAGCCGATATGTTAGGGCGACCGTACAGTATTTGCGGGCGAGTCGCGCATGGGCGAAAGCTTGGACGTACAATAGGCTTCCCTACTGCGAACGTACTGCTAAAACGGCGAGTATCCCCCGTTTCGGGTGTATATGCGGTGAACGTGGACGGTGCACGCGCGGGGCAATTGTTGCCAGGCGTCGCCAACGTGGGCAATCGACCGACAGTGAATGGCACCCATCAGCAGCTAGAAGTGCATTTATTCGATCAAACGCTCGACTTGTACGGCAAACAATTAGAAGTGAGCCTATTGCACAAATTGCGTGATGAAACCAAATTCGCGTCAGTAGACGCATTAAAAATGCAAATTCAACGAGATGCATCAGCAGCGCGTGCGTGGCTGGCTGATGGCAATAATGTCTAGAGTAACCTCCATACGGAATCAATAATCAATGAGTGACTACAAAGATACCTTAAACCTGCCGGAAACTGCGTTTCCGATGCGAGGTAATCTTGCTAAGCGTGAGCCTGAGATGCTCAAGCGTTGGTATGATGAAGATCTCTACGGTGCAATCCGTCAAGCGAAGAAAGGCAAAAAAACATTTATTTTGCACGACGGTCCTCCGTACGCGAACGGCAACATTCATATTGGTCACTCTGTTAATAAAATACTCAAAGACATTATTATTAAATCGAAAACGCTGGCGGACTATGACGCACCGTATGTTCCTGGCTGGGACTGCCACGGCCTACCGATCGAGCTGATGGTCGAGAAAAAGGTGGGTAAGCCGGGTCAAAAGATCTCGACCGCCGAGTTCCGAGATAAGTGTCGTGAGTATGCGGCCAAGCAAGTGGAAGGCCAAAAAGCAGATTTTAAGCGTCTTGGTGTACTGGGAGAGTGGGATAAACCCTATCTCACCATGGACTTTAAGACCGAAGCCAGCATCATTCGCGCCTTGGGTAAGATTGCCGGGAATGGCCACTTGCACAAAGGGTTTAAACCGGTTCACTGGTGTACCGATTGCGGTTCAGCCCTGGCCGAAGCTGAAGTCGAGTATCAAGACAAAACGTCACCCTCGATTGATGTCACCTTCCGTGCGGTGGATGAGCAGGCGCTCGTGAACACCTTTAAACTTGCCGGTGCGCATCAAGGTGAAGGGCCCGTTTCAGCGGTGATCTGGACCACAACGCCGTGGACATTGCCGGCCAACCGTGCCGTTGCGGTGTCCGCGGATCTGGAATACGTACTGGTGCAAGTCGAAGGGGATCAGCCACAGCGATTGATCCTTGCCGCAGAGTTGGCCAAAGACGTGATGGATCGTGCTGGCATTGAGCACTATCACAACCTGGGTTTCTGTAAAGGTGACGCGTTAGAGCTGCAACGCGTCCAACATCCGTTTTATGATTTTGACGTGCCGGTGATCCTTGGCGATCACGTGACAACTGAGTCCGGTACCGGGGTCGTCCACACTGCGCCTGGGCACGGCCAAGAAGACTTCGTCGTGGGGCAGAAATACGATCTAGAAGTGGCCAATCCAGTGGGTAGCAATGGTGTTTATTTACCCGACACGCCGCTATTTGCCGGTCAGCATGTGTTTAAAGCCAATGATAGTGTCATTGAAACGCTTAAAGCGCACGGTTCGCTGCTGCATCATCACGCGTATGAACACAGCTATCCGCATTGCTGGCGCCACAAAACGCCGATTATTTTTCGTGCAACGCCACAATGGTTTATCGCCATGGACAAAGCCGGCCTGCGTGATAAAGCCTTACAAGAGATCAAAAACGTTGAATGGATCCCTGACTGGGGGCAAAGCCGAATTGAATCCATGGTTGACGGTCGCCCTGACTGGTGTATTTCTCGTCAGCGTACCTGGGGCGTGCCCATTGCTCTTTTCGTTCACAAAGAGACGTCAGAGCTCCATCCCGATACGATTAACCTGATTGAACAGGTTGCACAGCGTGTCGAGCAAGCCGGTATTCAAGCGTGGTGGGATTTGGATCTTAACGAACTGCTTGGCGATGATGCAGACCAGTACGAGAAAGTGCTGGATACGCTCGATGTGTGGTTTGATTCAGGCGCGACGCACTATGCGGTGGTTAACCAGCGTGACGAGTTTAATGGCCAAGAAGCTGACATGTACCTAGAAGGGTCGGATCAGCACCGTGGTTGGTTCCAATCATCGCTGATGACGTCAGTCGCCATTAAAGGCAAGGCCCCATACCGTCGTGTGTTGACCCATGGTTTCACCGTAGATGGTAATGGCCGCAAGATGTCGAAATCACTGGGTAACACCATCATGCCGCAAGAGGTGATGAACAAGCTCGGTGCCGATATTTTGCGCTTGTGGGTGGCATCAACCGATTATACCGGTGAAATCAGTGTGTCTGATGAGATTTTAAAACGCAGTGCCGATGCCTATCGTCGTATCCGTAACACTTCGCGCTTCTTGCTGGCTAACCTTCATGGTTTTGACCCTAGAACCGATTTGGTCGCCCCAGAAGACTTAGTTGCCGTGGATCGCTGGGTCGTGGGTCGCGCCTTAGAAGCGCAACAGGAAATCACCGCTGCCTATGACGCCTGTAACTTCCACCAAGTGACGCAGCGCTTAATGCAGTTCTGCTCGATTGAGATGGGTTCTTTCTACCTTGATATTATCAAAGATCGTCAATACACCGCGAAAGCCGGCAGCCACGCGCATCGCAGCTGTCAAACGGCACTGTTCCATATCGTTGAAGCGTTAGTGCGATGGATGGCCCCGATCATGTCGTTTACGGCCGATGAAATTTGGAATGAAATGCCGGGCGAGCGTAACCCGTTTGTCTTCACCGAAGTCTGGTATGACGGGCTGTTTGATCTAGAAGACAGTGCCGCCCTCAACCAGGCATTCTGGGCGAAATTGTTGAATGTACGCGATGCGGTGAATAAAACGCTCGAGCAGGCACGTAACGAGAAAGTCATAGGTGGATCACTCGAGGCCGAAGTGACGTTGTATGCGCCCGCTGATTTTGCCGAAAAACTGCGACTCATGGGCGATGAACTTCGCTTTGTGCTGTTAACCTCAAAAGCCACCGTGGTCGCCGGTGATGCGCCTGCATCTGCTACGCCAACGGACGTAGAAGGTCTGGCTGTTGAGGTGGCGGCTTCACCGGCGGCGAAGTGCGAACGCTGCTGGCATCATGTTGCCGATGTAGGCACCATTGCTGGCCATGAGGAGATCTGTGGCCGTTGTGTGACTAACATTGCAGGAGAAGGCGAAACTCGCCAATTTGCGTGATGCAGACTCTTTCCCTCTCGCAATCAGGATGGCGCTGGCTTTGGCTGGCGCCGCTGGTGTTTTTGCTCGATATTGGTAGTAAGTGGCTGGTGATGCAAACCATGGAATACGGGTTTGCTCACCGCATCGAACTGTTGCCCTTTTTTAATCTTACCTACGTGCATAACCATGGTGCCGCGTTTAGTTTTTTAAGTGATGCCGGAGGCTGGCAGCGTTGGTTGTTCAGCGTGATTGCGCTCGGGGTCAGTGGGCTGCTAGCTTACTGGATGCGGACCACCCCCGCGAGTCAACGACTGATCAATATCGCCTATGCGATGATTATTGGCGGAGCATTAGGTAACTTATTTGATCGCCTTGTCCATGGTTATGTCATCGATTTTTTAGATTTTTACATTGGTACGTCGCACTGGCCGGCGTTTAACTTGGCTGATTCGGCGATTTGTTTGGGGGCGGCGTTGGTGATTCTGGAAAGTTTTCGTCAGGGCTCGTCATCGACCAAGCAAAGATAATGCGTATCTATCTGCACATTCCGACTTTCAAATAAGGATGAACCATGAAAGCGATCAGCGCCGCTAGCGAAGTCATTATGCATTTTACCATTAAGCTTGAAGACGGCTCAGTGGCCGATACCACCCACAATGCGGGGAAACCTGCGAAATTAGTGATGGGTGACGGCAGTTTGACCGAAAACTTTGAAAACTGTTTATTGGGCTTAAAAGAAGGCGCGTCGAGCAGTTTTACCTTGGCCCCTGAGGATGCCTTTGGGCAGCCAAATCCGGATAATATTCATTATATGGATCGCCGCCATTTTGGAGGGGATACCCCCGCTGAAGAGGGAGCGATCATTGCGTTTAGTGGTCCCCAAGGACAAGAAATCCCGGGGATTGTGACGGCGGTCTCTGGCGACTCAGTCACCGTTGACTTTAACCACCCACTGGCGGGTAAAACTGTTATTTTTGATGTTGAAATTATAAGTGTGCAATAAGGCGTAGTCATGAAGATCCTACTTGCGAACCCCCGTGGCTTTTGTGCGGGTGTTGATCGTGCAATCAGCATTGTCGAGCGCGCGTTAGAAATCTATCAGCCACCGATTTATGTGCGCCATGAAGTAGTGCACAATCGCTTCGTCGTGGAAGGATTAAAGCAGCGTGGCGCGATTTTTGTCGAACAAATCAGCGAAGTCCCTGACGACAGTATTGTGATCTTTTCGGCACACGGTGTCTCACAGGCCGTGCGAAACGAGGCTAAATCGCGCCAATTGACCGTGTTTGACGCGACCTGTCCATTGGTGACTAAGGTGCATATGGAAGTGGCGCGCGCCAGCCGAAAAAATATGGAAGTGGTGCTGATAGGTCATGCGGGACACCCCGAAGTGGAAGGCACCATGGGTCAATACGCCAGCGAAACGGGGGGGATGTATTTGGTCGAAACCCCAGATGATGTCTATACCCTCAAAGTGAGCGATCCTGATAACTTACATTATGTTAGCCAAACCACCCTGTCAGTGGATGAAACGGCGGATGTGATTGATACCTTACGGCAGGTCTTTCCCAATATCCAAGGCCCTCGCAAAGATGATATTTGTTACGCCACGCAGAACCGTCAAGATGCGGTGCGCGACCTTGCGCAAAGCTGTGACGTTATGATTGTGGTTGGGTCGAAAAATAGCTCAAACTCAAACCGTCTCCGAGAACTTTCTGAAAAGCTCGGTACCCCTGGGTATTTAGTTGATACGGCAGATGACATTGACTCCGCGTGGTTAGATGGCAAGCACACTGTTGGGATCACAGCGGGCGCATCTGCGCCGGAAGAGCTAGTGGATCAGATTACTGATCGCATCAAGCAGCTCGGTGCGACAGAGGTTGAAAACCTCTCTGGGCGAGAAGAAAACATGTTCTTTGAAGTGCCGAAGGAATTACAAATTCGTGAAGTCACTTAAAAGGGATGACAAGTACCAAGATGGGAAGCGAACGCTTCCCTTTTTTTCGTCAATATACAAGTGCGAGGGAAAGCGCTAGAGTGATGGATTACGATCAAGGAGCCAATTTGCTGGCAAAGTGACAAAGGGGAAAATCATGGTACGTATTGCCATTGCAGGCGCAGCTGGACGAATGGCCGCAACCTCATTCAAGCCGTCGCACACTACTCGGTGCAACGTTGGGGGCGGCGAGTGAGCGTCCCGAATCAAGCTAGTAGGCACAGATGCGGGTGAGTTGGCGGGTATTGGCCGTTTAGGGATTAATGTGGTGGACGACCTTGCTAACGTCAGTGATGACTTTGACGTTATTATCGACTTTACCGCACCGTCGGCGACGATGGCTCATCTGGCGTTATGTCAACAACAAGGCAAGCAATTGGTCATCGGTACCACCGGGTTTGATGACGCGCAAAAGCAAGCGATCCAAGAGGCTGCCAAGTCAACGGCCTTAGTGATGGCGCCAAACTACAGTGTGGGTGTGAACTTGGTGTTTAAGTTACTCGAGCAAGCCGCCAAAGTCATGGGGGATGAGTGTGATATTGAAATTATTGAAGCGCATCACCGTCATAAAGTGGATGCTCCCTCAGGCACGGCACTCGGCATGGGAGAGGCGATTGCGGGGGCGATGGGTAATCAACTCAGTGATGTTGCCGTCTACGCACGCGAAGGGCATACCGGCGAGCGCAGTCGTGATGAGATAGGTTTTGCCACCCTTCGAGCCGGGGACATTGTTGGCGAACATACTGCCATGTTTGCCGATATCGGCGAGCGTGTCGAAATTACCCATAAAGCCTCCAATCGCAATACCTTTGCAAAAGGCGCGGTGCGTGCAGCAGTTTGGCTCAATCAGCATCCGTCGGGTTTTTACACCATGCAAGATGTCCTCGACTTAAAATAACTATTCATCGCGCCTCGGCGCGATTTTTTTTATCGCGCTGAAAATACTTTCTCCTCTTGTTCGGCGTTCCCTGTTTTGATTGTGACTTATCGACCTAATCGATGCCTATTTGAGTGAGTGCGTATTTATTAGATACTAAAATAGGGCGTAAACGTTTGCGTGATCAATTTAATTTTTTTGAGGGGAAAACGTGTGGTGAGTAATGATGATAATAGTGTGCTGGGCGTTTAATAGGCTCTATTGTGCCCTTAAGTTGTGTTTTATAGCTGTTTAGATAAAGAATGTTACTGAGTGGCGAATAAAAGAAAGAAAAATGTGAGGGTTTGATTGACAGCTTCCCCATGCATCCCTAGAATGCGCGCAATTTGTCAAAATTCAGCTTGACGCGGGTTTTGATCTTAGATGGAATACGTAAATGCAACATTAGTCGTTGAAAGTGCATTTTTATATAAATTGGAGGTTGTCTTGAGCAAGTTTGCGCTCTTAGTCCTGGAAGATGGGACAGTGTTCCACGGTACCCCGATCGGCGCTGATGGCTCCGCGGTGGGAGAAGTAGTTTTCAATACCTCGATGACGGGGTATCAAGAAATTGTCACCGACCCCTCTTATTCCCGTCAAATAGTCACTCTTACTTATCCCCACATTGGCAACACCGGCACCAATATCGAAGACGAAGAATCCTCCCAAGTTCACGCGCAAGGCCTCGTGATTCGTGACCTCCCTCTCTTAGCCAGCAACTTCCGCAATCAACAATCCCTTTCTGATTACCTCAAACAACACAATATTATTGGTATTGCTGATATCGATACCCGCAAGCTGACGCGATTATTGCGTGAAAAAGGCGCACAGAATGGCTGCATGGTCGCGGGCGACAGCGTAGATGAAACCTTAGCTTTGGCTAACGCGCAAGGCTTTCCTGGCCTAAAGGGCATGGATCTCGCCAAAGAAGTCACCACTCAGGAAAGCTACAGCTGGACACAGGGCTCTTGGCAACTTCATCAAGGCCTACCAGATGCTTTACCTGATAGTGAATTGCCTTATCACGTAGTAGCGTATGATTTTGGTGCCAAGCGTAATATTTTACGCATGCTGGTTGACCGTGGCTGTCGCTTAACGGTCGTGCCTGCGACCACGCCGGCGGCTGACGTACTGGCGATGAATCCGGATGGTGTCTTTTTATCCAACGGTCCGGGCGACCCAGCCCCGTGTGATTATGCGATTGCGGCCACCCAAACCTTCTTAGCGGAAGGCGTGCCGTTATTTGGTATCTGCTTGGGCCACCAAATTTTAGCACTGGCGAGCGGTGCTAAAACGGTAAAAATGAAGTTTGGCCATCATGGCGCCAACCACCCGGTGAAAGATTTAGATCGTGGAGTGGTGATGATCACCAGCCAAAACCACGGCTTTGCAGCAGATAAAGACAGTTTGCCAGACACATTACGGGCGACCCATGTGTCTTTGTTCGATGGCAGCTTACAAGGCATTCATCATATTGAAAAACCCGCATTTAGCTTCCAAGGCCACCCAGAGGCAAGTCCAGGGCCGCATGATGCTGCGCCTCTTTTCGACCATTTTATCGACCTTATCAAACAACATCGCGCCTAATCGGAGTCGTTGAGCATGCCAAAACGCACAGACATAAAAAGCATTCTTATCCTGGGCGCAGGCCCGATTGTCATCGGCCAAGCCTGTGAATTTGACTACTCAGGGGCACAAGCGTGTAAAGCGCTACGCGAAGAGGGATACCGGGTTATTCTGGTGAACTCGAACCCAGCGACCATCATGACCGATCCCGAAATGGCCGATGCGACCTATATCGAGCCGATTCAGTGGCAGGTAGTGAAACATATTATCGAGAAAGAGCGTCCCGATGCGGTGTTACCGACCATGGGCGGTCAAACGGGGCTGAATTGCGCACTTGATCTAGAACGCCACGGGGTACTGGCGGAATTCGGCGTAGAGATGATTGGTGCCACCGCAGATGCCATTGATAAAGCGGAAGACCGACACCGTTTTGATGAAGCGATGCGCAGTATTAACCTTGAATGTCCGCGAGCGGGCATTGCCCATAGTATGGATGAGGCACATAAGGTGCTTGATGAAGTGGGCTTTCCTTGTATTATCCGCCCCTCGTTCACCATGGGTGGTACCGGTGGCGGTATCGCCTACAACCAAGAAGAATTTAAAGATATTTGCGAGCGCGGCTTGGATTTGTCGCCAACCAATGAGCTGTTGATTGATGAATCCTTGATTGGTTGGAAAGAATACGAAATGGAAGTGGTGCGGGATAAAAACGATAACTGCATCATCGTCTGCTCGATTGAAAACGTCGATGCGATGGGTGTCCACACTGGGGATTCGATCACGGTCGCGCCGGCTCAAACTCTGACCGATAAAGAATACCAATTGATGCGCAATGCTTCGCTGGCTGTGTTGCGTGAAATCGGTGTCGAAACCGGCGGGTCGAACGTTCAGTTTGGGATTAATCCTACTAACGGACGCATGGTGATCATTGAAATGAACCCGCGTGTATCACGTTCATCGGCCTTAGCATCAAAAGCAACCGGTTTCCCGATTGCTAAAGTGGCGGCCAAATTAGCGGTTGGCTTTACGCTTGATGAGTTGATGAACGATATTACCGGCGGCGCCACGCCAGCATCATTTGAACCGACCATTGATTACGTGGTTACCAAAATCCCACGCTTTAACTTTGAAAAATTTGCCGGCGCTAATGATCGACTCACCACGCAGATGAAATCCGTGGGCGAGGTGATGGCCATTGGTCGTAACCAGCAAGAATCGTTACAGAAAGCATTACGCGGTCTAGAAACCGGCGCGTCTGGTTTTGATGAGAGGGTCAACTTGGATGACGATACCGCATTGACGCGCATTCGCCATGAACTTAAAGAGCCGGGTGCCGAGCGGATTTGGTATGTCGCGGATGCCTTCCGTGCCGGCATGTCGGTCGATGGTGTTTTCAATCTCACCAATATTGATCGCTGGTTCTTGGTGCAAATCGAAGACATTGTCAAACAGGAACAACAGGTACGTGAGCATGGCTTCGCTGGCTTAAATGCCACAGCGCTGCGCCAATTAAAACGTAAAGGTTTTTCCGATGTGCGCTTGGCGAACCTCCTTGGCGTTTCTGAAATTGAAGTACGTAAGTTGCGCGACAAATTCAATATCCATCCGGTCTACAAACGCGTTGATACGTGCGCGGCTGAGTTTTCCTCTGATACGGCATATATGTACTCAAGCTATGACGATGAGTGCGAATCGCAACCAACCGATAAAAAGAAAATTATGGTCATCGGTGGCGGTCCGAACCGAATTGGACAAGGGATCGAGTTCGATTACTGCTGTGTCCATGCGTCGCTGGCGCTGCGCGAAGATGGGTACGAGACCATCATGGTTAACTGTAACCCTGAAACCGTGTCTACCGACTATGATACCTCCGACCGTCTCTACTTTGAGCCGGTAACCTTGGAAGATGTGCTGGCAATTGTGCGGGTGGAAAACCCTGAAGGCGTCATTGTGCAGTATGGTGGACAAACCCCACTAAAATTGGCGCGCGCACTTGAAGCGGCCGGCGTGCCCATCATTGGTACCAGTCCAGATGCGATTGACCGTGCAGAAGATCGCGAACGCTTCCAAGATGCGGTGCAACGTTTAGGCCTTAAGCAACCTCAAAACGCGACAGTCACTGCCTTGGAGCAAGCGGTAGAAAAAGTGAAAGAGATTGGCTATCCCCTGGTGGTGCGCCCTTCTTACGTGCTCGGGGGGCGAGCAATGGAAATCGTCTATGACGAAACCGATTTGCGCCGTTACTTTAATGAAGCCGTGAGTGTCTCACATGAATCTCCTGTCTTACTTGACCACTTCTTAGATGACGCGACCGAAGTGGATATTGATGCCGTATGTGACGGTGATACCGTTGTCATTGGCGGCATTATGGAACACATTGAGCAAGCCGGTGTGCACTCGGGCGATTCGGCGTGCTCACTGCCGGCGTATACGCTTAGCGATGATGTCCAAGATCGGATGCGTGAACAAGTCCGTAAATTGGCTCTGGAGCTTGGCGTGCGCGGCTTGGTGAATACCCAGTTTGCAGTGAAAGATGATGAAATTTATCTGATTGAAGTGAACCCTCGTGCCGCGAGAACCGTCCCATTTGTGTCTAAAGCCACGGGCGTGCCACTGGCGAAAATTGCTGCCCGAGTGATGGCAGGTCAATCACTCGCTGAGCAAGGATTCGTCAAAGAGGTGATTCCACCGTATTACTCGGTGAAAGAGGTGGTGCTTCCGTTTAATAAGTTCCAGGTGTGGATCCTTTGCTGGGGCCAGAAATGCGCTCAACCGGTGAAGTGATGGGCGTGGGTGGATACCTTCGCCGAAGCCTTTGCCAAGGCAGACTTAGCATGCGGTAAAGCCTATAGCGAGAGCGGGCGAGCGTTGTTGTCGGTACGTAATAACGATAAGCAGCGCGTGGTCGATTTAGCGGCGAAACTGCTGAAACTGGGCTTTGAGCTTGATGCCACGCATGGCACCGCCGTTATTCTGGGAGAAGCGGGGATCAATCCGCGCCTTGTAAACAAGGTGCATGAAGGCGCCCGCACATTCTTGACCGGATTAAAAACGGTGAGTACAGCTATATCGTTAATACTACCGAAGGGCGGCAAGCGATTGAAGATTCCAAAGTCTTACGTCGCGGTGCGCTGGCTGCCAAAGTCAATTATACCACGACATTGAATGCGGCCTTTGCCACCTGTATGGCATTAACGGCAGCCGATACGACCAAAGTGAATCCGGTACAATCGCTGCATGCACGAGTACTGACCCAGTCTTAACGCTGATAGCCATAAATACGAGGCCCGCCTTTTTGGCGGGCCTTTTTTATGGACAATTTATGGTTGAGTGCTAGCGAAAGCAGGCACGAGCTGACCGCGGATCAATGCATGATAAAACTCACGTTCAAATTGAGTGATCGGCGCGGGGACATTGTCTGGTAGTGCGTCTTCATCAGGGTGATAATGACTGACCAATTGCACCACAATATGAGCCTGCCCGGTGTCATCTTCTAGTAGCCGGCCAAGTTAAAACTGCCATAAAGCGAGCCGCTCTTGGCTTTTAATCGACCCTTAATCGGTGCGTGTCGGACACTTTGACGATACTTAAGGGTGCCATTGATGCCTGCCGTGGAAAGCATATTAACCAGTCCCAACTCAGGGTGCGTCGATATATAGTGAACAACACTGGCCAGCTGGCGAGCACTTAATCGGTTGTTGCGGGATAAGCCGGAGCCATCCACTAAGATAGCGCTGGATAGGTCGATTCCCTCGTTTTGCAAAATAGCTTTAACTGCCGCAACGCCATTGCGGTAGGATCCCGGTTGCTGAAAATAGCGCCGCCCGAGTGCTTTCAACAGGTTATCAGCAATCAAATTGTCCGAGTCTTTGAGCATGGTCGTCAGCAGTGACGCCAGCGGTTTAGAGTGATGACGGGCAAGTTCACGATGTTGGCTGGGAGCCGGTGCGACCAGGATGTGACCATTGATGCGCACCTTCAGTCGCGCGAGCTCATTAGCCACAACGGCTTTTACATAGGCGGACGGGGTCTGAACCGCAAAATTTAACGGCAGTGGTCTGTCACGGTGGGCAAGGCAACCGGAAAAGTGATACTGATTATCGGCGGTAGCCGTCAAATCGAGCCCGCAGTGGCCTGCTATTTGCTGGTCTTCTGTTACTGCACGGGCGTTGCTGGTCACTGAGATGGGCTGATGACGAGGCACATGAACGCGTGTTAGAGCGTGGTCAGGTTGGCTATATATCGCTCCTTGAACACAATTATGGTCAAGCGTTATTGCGGTCGAAGGTGCGCTGTAACAGACGGCGAGAATATCCCAAGGCCATCCAGGGGCGCGGGGGCGACCGGCGAAAGCTTGGCCGTCAAGATAAACGTTGTTGATGTTATCCAACCCGCGACGTGGTAGCTGGCTAAGCAGTTGGCGAATATCTTGGCGAGTTAACAAAGGATCGCCGTTAAAAATAAGCGCGATGTCATCACCTGCTTGCACCAGTCGCGTTGAGAAACGAAAGGTACTGGGTAAATACA
Source organism: Salinivibrio socompensis S35 (assembly GCF_000513715.1). Lineage (GTDB taxonomy): Bacteria > Pseudomonadota > Gammaproteobacteria > Enterobacterales > Vibrionaceae > Salinivibrio > Salinivibrio socompensis. The sequence goes on along the minus strand of NZ_AQOD01000076.1, from coordinate 14,512 downwards.
AGCGTGCGGCGAGTCCTGTCAGTAGCTTTTGCGTGCTTGCAGGGGGAAGGAGCGCATCGACTTGCTGACTAAGCTGTGGTTGCGTGTGTTGGGTATCACTGACCCACAATGCCGCCTGACTACCTTTGGGCAATAAAGGAGTTAGCTGTTCAATCGTCAACTGATTCGACGCATTGGCTAGCGGCGTTATTAACAATACGCGAAGCGCTAGGCAGAGAATAAGCGCTAGACGGAGAATACGTGCGAGACAGTGAGAGAGAGCGGGAAACATGAGATAGATCCTTTGTATGATCGCATGGCGTTTATCCTACCCTGTCCAGCCTTGAAGACAAGACGCACACATAACCTGATGCGCTAGCCTGCTGGACAATCACCGATTGGTCGGCCACGCTATTGCCCGATTAGAGATGATTTTGCGCCAATTCTTGTTTACAATCGAAAAAAAGCGTTGAATTCCGCCGCGGCCAAATTTTTGTTTGGGCGTGGCTTTGTTTTGCCAAAATCCCTTTGCTGTGGATTGAAAGAGGTAATGTTATTTATGGATAAAGTGCCAATGACCGTACGCGGCGAGCAGCTGCTACGCGAAGAGCTGGACAAGTTGACCAAGCGTCGCCCAGAGATCTCTAACGCCATTGCAGAGGCGCGTGAGCTGGGTGATTTAAAAGAAAACGCGGAATATCACGCTGCGCGAGAAGAACAGGGGATTTGTGAAGCGCAAATTCGGGATATCGAATATAAGTTATCGGTTGCGCAAGTGATTGATGTCACCAAAATGCCGAATAACGGCAAAGTGATTTTTGGTGCCACCGTGACCGTGATTGATGTTAATACCGACGAAGAACTGACCTACCGTATCGTGGGTGATGATGAAGCGGACATTAAAGCCAACCTGATTTCAGTGAACTCACCGATTGCCCGAGGTCTCATTGGCAAAGAAGAAGGTGACGAAGTGGGCATCACAACGCCGGGTGGCGTGAAAGAATTTGAGATTGGTAGCGTCGATTACGTTTAAGTAAAGTGTTACCAGATGTAACTTTTCGCTGGTTTTTCAACAGTAAAAAGGCCGCTATGCGGCCTTTTTTGTTATGCTTCAACGCGAGCGCGAAGAATAATGGATACTATATGTGCTATTTGCGTGGTAACTCTATTTTTCGTGCTTCGCTTTGACGGTAGATCACCAGCGTTTTACCGATAACCTGCACGTTTTCGGCACCTGTTTCACGAATGATGGCGTCGACAATCAGGTTTTTGGTCTCGCGGTCTTCTGATGCGACTTTCACTTTGATCAACTCATGATGGTCAAGCGCAAGTTCAATTTCAGCGACCACGGCTTCGGTTAAGCCATTGGCGCCCATTAAGACTACAGGCTTAAGCTGGTGAGCCAGTCCTTTGAGATACTGTTTTTGTTTGGTGCTGAGTTTCATGTTGGCTCGATTTCTATTTGCTAGGGGTTGAAAACATGCCATTCTAACGCCATCTCACCACAAACTGAAACAGTATAAAGACGCTCCATGGCAACCAAATTATCGAGATAGCGGCTTTTAAGCTACTTTTGATAATAACATTTAATGCACAATCGCTTGAATTTTATGACAATGCGTTGCCAACAATAGGGCTTGGTTAGGAACAACATGGCGAACAAAAAGCATTCAGCGAGCTCAGGACGTTGGCTGAAAGAACATTTTGACGATAAGTATGTGCACGAGGCGCAAAAAAAAGGCTATCGCTCACGCGCGATCTTTAAACTAGAGGAAATCCAGCAAAAAGATCATCTCTTAAAACCAGGAATGACGGTGGTCGATTTAGGGGCTGCGCCCGGTGGCTGGTCTCAGTATGCCGCGACGCAAGTCGGGGATGATGGCCGAGTGATCGCGTGTGATATCTTGCCCATGGATTCTATGCCAGGGGTCAGCTTTCTTCAGGGCGATTTTCGTGAACAAACTGTTCTCGATGCGCTCCTTGAGCGTATCCAACCGAACATGGTTGACGTGGTGATGTCTGACATGGCCCCGAACATGAGTGGTAACCAGGCCGCTGACCAGCCACGTGCAATGTATTTGGTTGAATTAGCGCTGGAGATGTGTCGCGAAGTGTTAGGCCCTAAAGGCTGCTTCGTGGTAAAAGTATTTCAAGGCGAAGGCTTTGATCAGTATCTGGCTGAAGTACGTAAAATGTTCACAGCGGTCAAAATTAGAAAACCCGACTCATCCCGCGCACGGTCGCGAGAGGTCTACATTGTGGCTACAGGTTATAAACTGTAGTACCCTTACATTTATCTATCTCAGTTATGCGAGGCTAACACCTTGAGTGACATGGCAAAAAACTTGATTCTGTGGCTGGTTATCGCCGTTGTCTTAATGTCTGTGTTCCAAAGTTTTGGACCAGGTGACAGCGCCGGTCGTCAAGTCGACTACACCTCTTTCGTACGCGAAATCGGCAACGATCAAATACAGGAAGTAAAATTTGACGATCGCAAGCTGAGTGTCACCCGACGTGACGGCTCAAATTATGTCACTTACATGCCAGTGATGAACGATCCAAAGTTGTTAGATGATTTGCTTAACAAAAATGTAAGCGTCAAAGGGACACCACCGGAAGAGCCAAGCATGTTGGCGTCTATCTTCATTTCTTGGTTCCCGATGCTATTGCTGATTGGGGTATGGATATTCTTCATGCGTCAGATGCAAGGCGGTGGCGGCAAAGGTGCGATGTCATTTGGGAAATCGAAAGCCAAAATGATGAGCGAAGAGCAGGTTAAAACATCCTTCTCCGATGTGGCCGGCTGCGACGAAGCCAAAGAAGACGTCAAAGAGCTGGTGGATTACCTGCGCGACCCAAGCCGCTTCCAAAAACTGGGCGGTAAAATTCCAACCGGTGTGTTGCTGGTGGGCCCGCCGGGTACGGGTAAAACCTTACTAGCGAAGGCAATTGCCGGCGAAGCCAAAGTGCCTTTCTTTACAATCTCCGGTTCTGACTTCGTCGAAATGTTCGTCGGTGTCGGCGCATCACGTGTTCGTGATATGTTCGAGCAGGCGAAGAAAGCAGCGCCATGTATCATATTTATTGATGAAATCGATGCCGTTGGTCGCCAACGTGGTGCAGGTTTAGGCGGCGGTCACGATGAGCGTGAGCAAACCCTTAACCAAATGCTAGTTGAAATGGACGGCTTTGAAGGCAATGAAGGCGTGATCGTCATTGCAGCGACCAACCGTCCTGACGTTCTCGACCCTGCATTACTGCGTCCTGGTCGTTTTGACCGCCAAGTGGTTGTGAGCTTGCCTGACGTCCGTGGCCGTGAGCACATTTTAAAAGTGCACATGCGTAAAGTCCCACTGGGTAATGATGTCGATGCGTCATTGATCGCACGAGGCACTCCAGGGTTCTCGGGGGCTGATCTAGCCAACTTGGTCAACGAAGCAGCATTGTTCTCGGCGCGTGGCAATAAGCGTGTGGTCTCTATGGTCGAGTTTGAACTGGCGAAAGATAAAATCATGATGGGTGCAGAGCGCCGCTCAATGGTGATGTCAGAAGAAATCAAAGAGTCGACTGCATACCACGAAGCAGGTCACGCCATAGTCGGGCGTTTGGTGCCTGAACATGATCCTGTCTACAAGGTATCAATTATCCCACGTGGACGCGCGCTCGGTGTGACCATGTACCTGCCCGAGCAGGACCGCATTAGTATGTCGCGTCAGCATCTGAATTCGATGATCTCAAGCCTTTATGGCGGTCGCTTAGCGGAAGAGCTGATTTACGGGAAAGACAAAGTCTCGACCGGGGCATCCAATGATATTGAGCGCGCAACCGAAATTGCACGTAAAATGGTCACGCAATGGGGCTTTTCAGAAAAACTGGGTCCATTACTCTATGCGGAAGAGGAAGGCGAAGTTTTCCTAGGCCGTTCAATGGCACAGACCAAGCATATTTCGGACGAAACGGCGCGCTTGATTGATGGAGAAATCCGCCAAATTATCGACAGCAACTACGAACGTGCAAAACAAATCTTGGAAGACAACCTCGATATTATGCATACGATGAAAGATGCGTTGATGAAATACGAGACCATTGATGCGGCACAAATCGATGACTTGATGGCCCGTCGCGATGTTCGCGAGCCGGCTGGTTGGGAAGGCGGTGATGGGGGATCTTCATCCGATGACACGCCCAAAAAACCCGATGAATCCACGACGGAAGCATCCGATGATCAGCCAGACGATAAAAAGCAGAAGCCGTTAGATTCAGACAGCCAATCTGAAGCGTAAACCAACAGTAATACAAACCCCGATACGTCGGGGTTTTTTTGATCGTGCTTGGAAGTAAACGCATGGAAATAACACATCAGAGCAAAACCCTTTCTCTTAAAAGCCCAGTTGTTATGGGGATCCTCAATGTTACGCCTGACTCTTTCTCCGATGGCGGGGCGTTTCAACAGCAAAGCAAAGCTGTTGAACGAGCTATGCAGATGTTGGCCGATGGCGCCACGATTATCGATATTGGGGGGGAATCGACCCGTCCTGGCGCCGCCGATGTAGCAGAGCAAGACGAGATTAATCGGGTGGTGCCCGTGATTAGCGCCATTCGCGAGCGATCGGATTGTTGGATATCGATTGATACCAGCAAGGCGGGGGTTATGCGCGCTGCGGTCGAAGCCGGCGCTAATCTGATCAATGATGTTCGCGCCCTCAGAGAGCCAGATGCATTGGAAACCGCCGCTGACCTGCAGGTGCCCGTATGTATTATGCACATGCAGGGCCAGCCGCGAACCATGCAAGCGGCGCCAGACTATACCGATGTTATCCAAGACGTAAGCCAATTTTTAAGCCAGCGGTTGGATGTTTGTCTTGACGCGGGAATAGTCAGGAAAAATATTATTTTGGATCCAGGCTATGGATTTGGTAAAAGCCTCGCTCACAACTATCAGTTGCTGGCACAGTTAGGCTATTTTCATCAGTTTGGTTTACCGATCCTGGTTGGGATGTCACGCAAATCCATGATTTATAAAGCACTCGATAAAACACCTCAGGATGTTTTAGGCGGTAGCATCGCCTGCGCGACCTTGGCGGCAGTGAAAGGTGCACAGATTATCCGTGTTCACGATGTTAAAGAGACTGCCGATGCACTCAAGATCGTGGCGTTGACGATGCAAGAGAATGATAAACCGGGAGAATAAAAACAATGACAGAACGTAAATACTTTGGCACAGATGGCGTGCGCGGTAGGGTCGGTGAATTTCCGATCACACCAGAATTTATGCTTAAACTAGGCTGGGCAGCAGGGCGCGTCTTATCTCAACAAGGCACACGTAAGGTATTAATTGGTAAAGATACACGGATATCAGGCTATATGCTTGAGTCTGCGCTTGAATCGGGTTTATCCGCAGCCGGTTTGGAAGCCGCTTTCACTGGTCCCATGCCAACCCCGGCGATTGCGTATCTGACGCAAACGTTTCGTGCTGAAGCAGGGATCGTTATTTCTGCCTCGCACAACCCGCATTACGACAATGGCATTAAATTCTTTTCCTCAGAAGGGACCAAACTCCCCGATGACGTCGAGCTTGCCATTGAAGCGGAATTTGAAAAAACACTGACCTGTGTCGAGTCCGCCGAATTAGGCAAAGCCAGTCGAATCAACGATGCAGCTGGGCGTTACATTGAATTCTGTAAAGGGACATTCCCCAGTGCACTGAGCCTGAGTGGCTTGAAAATTATACTCGATTGCGCCCACGGTGCGACGTACCACATCGCTCCCTCTGTATTCCGTGAATTAGGTGCAGATGTGCTGACCATTGGCTGTACGCCAAACGGCACTAACATCAATGATGAAGTGGGGGCAACCGATGTGCGGGCACTGCAGCAACGTGTATTAGAAGAAAAGGCAGATCTTGGGATCGCCTTTGATGGTGACGGTGATCGCGTGATCATGGTTGACCACCTTGGCAATAAAATCGATGGCGACCAAATTGCCTACATCATCGCGCGCGAAAGTTTACGCCGTGGTGAGCTGAAAGGCGGTGTTGTCGGTACCTAATGAGCAATATGGGCATGGAATTGGCGCTACAATCACTCGGGATCCCGTTCGCGCGTGCTAAAGTCGGTGATCGCTATGTGATGGAACTGCTGCAAGAGAAAGGCTGGCGAATTGGGGCGGAAAACTCAGGCCATGTCATTGTTTTGGATAAAGTCACCACCGGAGATGGCATTGTGGCTGCGTTGCAAGTGCTGGCCAGCGTCGCGGCAACCGGAATGGATTTAAAAGCCTTAAGCGATGGCATGACGCTATTGCCACAAGTGTTAGAGAACGTACGCTTTAGCGGCAGTGTCGATCCACTTCAAAGCGAGCCCGTACTGGCCGCCAAAGATAAGGTGGAGAACAAGCTGGGTGAGCAAGGACGTGTGTTGCTGCGTAAATCAGGCACTGAGCCTTTGATTCGGGTGATGGTGGAAGGTCCTGATGCCGAGACGGTTAACGCCTACGCACTGGAAATCGCAGAAGCCGTGAAAGCGAACTGTTAATAATAAGTAGCGGGTGGTCATAGATTGCGCAAACGACGTCGAAATCAAGGTTTTTTGTAATTTTCTCTTGTTTCGTCACCGCGCTTTCGCTAGTATTCACCCGCTCCCAAAAAAGGGGGCTGCGCTGGCTGAGAAGTAACACTGCCGGCTCAACAACCTGGAGCATAGGTGGAACCATGTACGAAATTCTACTTGTGATTTATCTGTTGGCCGCAATCGGTGTTATTGGCCTGGTTCTGGTTCAGCAAGGTAAAGGCGCAGATATGGGAGCCTCATTCGGGGCTGGAGCATCAAACACAGTATTTGGCTCTGGCGGCTCTGGAAACTTTTTAACCCGAATGACAACCGGTTTTGCAATTGCGTTTTTCGCATTGAGTCTTGTGCTTGGTAATTTGACAGCGCATGACCCGAAAGCAAAAAGCGGTTTTGAAGATTTAAGCGAGCCTGCTGTACAACAGCAAGCGGCGCCAAAAGAGGACCAAATTCCTGTTGATAACAGTGAAATTCCTCAGTAAGAATTTAGCCGAGGTGGTGGAATTGGTAGACACGCTATCTTGAGGGGGTAGTGCCTGTATGGGCGTGCGGGTTCAAGTCCCGCTCTCGGCACCAAGCAAGTTAGCAAAGGGCAATCACTTGCACCTTTGTAGAAAAAGGCGATATAATCATCGCCAATCGGACGCGGGATGGAGCAGTTTGGTAGCTCGTCGGGCTCATAACCCGAAGGTCGGCGGTTCAAATCCGTCTCCCGCAACCAATTTTAGGTTGGTGAAGCGAAATGTTAAGTTGAATTTAATCAACATGACCTCCGGTCGTCGCAGTTGCACGGCGCGATAAAATCCGCTTCCCGCAACCATTTTAGGTTGATGAAGCGAAATATCAGGTTGAATTTAATCAACACGACCTCCGGTCGGCGCCGTTGCACGGCGCGATAAAATCCGCTTCCCACAACCAAATTTAAGTTTGTTGTTTAAATAACGGCTAAACTGAATAACGCGTCAGCGTTTCTTACAAAAGCCACGCTGAACGGGCTAGCCACGAGCTAGCCTTTTTGCCCTCGGGGCAGCACGAAGCGGACCAATAAGCCTTTGTGTAGAGAGTTACTCTCTCGTTATTGCTGCGATGATTCCGACACCAGTGATAACGGCTACACCCCGGTGTGGCATCAGGGTCCAGTTACATTAAACCCCGAACTTCGGGGTTTTTTGTTATCTGAAGAAGACCATTCGGATAGTAACTGGGCTTTTAAGCCTTTTTTTATTTCTGGGGTTTGGAATGACAGGATTAGAGAAACAATTGGCTGAACTTTTGACCGCGCCTGTAGAGGCGTTGGACTATGAGTTGGTTGGGCTTGAATTTGTTCGAGCAGGCCAGCATTCAACGCTGCGTATCTTTATTGACCATGAAAATGGTATCACTGTGGACGACTGTGCCGATGTGAGCCGTCAAGTGAGCGCGGTAATGGATGTGGAAGACCCAATTACAGTGGCGTACAACCTGGAAGTATCATCTCCAGGTGTCGATCGCCCACTGTTCACCGCTGATCACTATCAGCAATTCATCGGGCATGAAGTGAACATCGTGCTGAAAATGGCTATGCAAAACCGCCGTAAGTGGAAAGGAGAAATCCTTTCTGTCGATGGCGATACCATCACGGTTCGCGTGGACGGCCAAGATGAGGCGTTTGCCTTGAGTAACATCGCCAAAGCAAACCTGGTTCCTTCATTTTAAGAGTAAATGAGGCATTAGTAGATGAATAAAGAAATCTTGGCTGTTGTCGAAGCGGTTTCAAACGAAAAAGCCGTTCCGCGTGAGCGTATTTTCGAAGCACTGGAAACCGCGCTGGCAACGGCAACCAAAAAGAAGTACGAAGCCGAAATTGATGTGCGCGTCGCCATTGATCGTAAATCCGGTGAATTTGACACCTTCCGCCGTTGGCTTGTCGTTGATGAAGTCACTCAGCCAACGCGTGAAATTACGTTGGAAGCGGCTCAATATGATGATGAAACCCTCGAATTAGGCGGATTTGTTGAAGACCAGATTGAATCGGTTGTCTTTGATCGCATTACCACCCAAACCGCAAAGCAAGTGATCGTACAAAAAGTGCGTGAAGCTGAACGTGCACAAGTGGTTGAGCAGTTCATGGACAACGAAGGTGAGCTTGTTACCGGTGTGGTCAAAAAAGTCAATCGTGATGTTATCATTGTTGACTTAGGAAACAACGCGGAAGCGGTTATCCAACGTGATGATCAACTGCCCCGTGAAAATTTCCGTCCTGGCGACCGCGTTCGTGGCCTGTTGTATGCTGTGCGCCCTGAAGCGCGAGGCTTCCAACTGTTCATGACGCGCTCAAAGCCAGAAATGCTCAGTGAACTGTTCCGCATCGAAGTGCCAGAAATTGGCGAAGAGATGATTGAACTGATGGGCGCTGCACGCGATCCTGCTTCACGCGCTAAAATTGCAGTAAAAACCAACGATAAGCGTATCGACCCCGTCGGCGCTTGTGTGGGGATGCGTGGTGCACGCGTGCAAGCGGTGTCAACCGAGCTGGGTGGCGAGCGTATTGATATTGTGCTTTGGGACGACAACCCTGCGCAGTTTGTGATCAATGCCATGGCGCCTGCAGACGTAGCCTCTATCATCGTCGATGAAGATACCCACTCCATGGATGTTGCTGTCGAGGCTGATAACTTGGCACAAGCCATTGGTCGAAATGGACAAAATATACGTTTGGCCTCTCAACTGACCGGTTGGGAACTCAACGTGATGACGGTTGAAGACCTACAGACAAAACACCAAGAAGAAGCACAAGCATCGTTAGGGCTGTTTGTTAAATATCTCGATCTTGACGAAGACTTTGCACAAACCTTGGTGGAAGAAGGCTTCACCACCCTTGAAGAAGTGGCCTATGTGCCAACCAGCGAAATGCTCGAAATCGACGGCTTAGACGAAGATACTGTCGACATTTTGCGCGCACGTGCGAAAGAGGCGTTGACCACCATCGCACTCGCACAAGAAGAATCGCTGGGAGACGCTGAGCCTGCCGACGATCTGCTGGCATTAGATGGCCTTTCTCGTGAAATGGCCTTTAAACTGGCCGCGAAAGACGTGAAGACGCTAGAAGATCTCGCCGATCAAGGTACTGACGATTTGTTAGATATTGATGGATTGGACGAAACCAGTGCGGGCGAGCTTATTATGGCAGCGCGTAATATCTGCTGGTTCAGCGACGAAGCGTAAAGACGGCAAAGGAGGAGCATAATGTCAGAGGTTACAGTACAGACACTGGCGAAGGAAATTGATACGCCGGTTGATCGTCTGCTGAAGCAGTTTCAAGAAGCGGGTATGCAAAAGTCGGCGGACGATCAGGTAAGCCAAGATGAAAAACAAGCTTTGTTGACGCACTTAAAGCGAGAGCATGGTGATAATGGCAATGCTCCGACGCGTCTGACGCTTCAGCGCAAGAAACGTAGCACGCTGAGCGTGTCAGGAGCTGGCGGAAAAAACAAAGATGTCCAAGTTGAAGTGCGTAAAAAACGCACTTATGTGAAGCGTAGCGACCTTGAAGAGCAGAAGTCAGCGCAAGAAGCGGAAGAGCAAGCAAAACGCGAAGCCGAAGAAAAAGCGACGTCTAGAAGCAGAAGAGCAAGCAAAACGCGAAGCAGAAGAAAAAGCGAAACGTGAGGCCGAAGAAAAAGCCAAGCGTGAAGCACAAGAGATAGCCAAGCGCGAAGCTGAAGAAAAAGCTAAGCGTGAAGCCAAGCCGCAAGCGCAACCAAAATCTGAGCAGCCTGAAGACGACGCAGCGGATACTGCTGCCACTCGTGCTGCTGATGCGCAAGCGAAGAAAGAAGCTGATGAACTTAAGCGTCGCCAGGAAGAGGAAGCCAAGCGTAAAGCTGAAGAAGAAAGTCAGCAGCAGTTAGAAGAGGCACGCAAAATGGCAGAAGCAAACCAAGAGCGCTGGTCCGATCAAGACAAAGCGCTAAGTACCATGGAGGCGGCTGACCACCATACGGTTACCTCCGAATATGCCCGCGAAGCGGAAGACGAAGCGGATCGCCGCGACGAAACTGCCGCCCCGCGTCGTAAGAAAAAGAAAAAAGCCACCGCAGCAGAAGATAAAACCACCCGAGGCCGTCGTGGCAAAGGTGGTAAAGGCAAAGGCCGTATGGCTAAGCCATCTTCCATGCAGCATGGCTTTAAAAAACCTGCACAGAAAGTAAACCGTGAAGTGGAGGTCGGCGAAACCATTACGGTTGCTGAGCTCGCGAATAAGATGGCAGTGAAAGGTGCAGAAGTCATTAAAACCATGATGAAAATGGGCGCAATGGCAACCATCAATCAGGTGATTGACCAAGAAACCGCACAGCTTGTCGCGGAAGAAATGGGCCACAAAGTTATCCTGCGTAAAGAGAATGAGCTGGAAGAAGCGGTACTCTCTGATCGTGATAACGATGCACCTGTCGCACCGCGAGCACCGGTTGTGACCATCATGGGTCACGTTGACCACGGTAAAACATCGTTGCTCGACTACATCCGTAAAGCTCACGTTGCTACGGGTGAAGCCGGCGGTATTACCCAGCATATCGGTGCCTACCATGTAGAAACTGATAACGGCATGATCACCTTCTTGGATACACCAGGACACGCGGCGTTTACCGCAATGCGTGCACGTGGTGCCGGTGCGACGGATATTGTTGTGTTGGTGGTTGCAGCCGATGATGGTGTAATGCCACAAACCAAAGAAGCCATTCAACACGCCAAAGCAGCCGGTGTCCCTTTGATTGTTGCCGTCAACAAGATGGACAAAGAAGGTGCCAACCCTGATAGCGTCAAGAACGAACTGGCGCAGTATGATGTTATCCCAGAAGAGTGGGGCGGTGAGAACATCTTCGTTCACGTCTCGGCGATCAAAGGCGAAAACATCGACGGACTACTTGAATCTATCTTGCTGCAATCAGAAGTCCTTGAGCTGAAAGCGGTTGAGAAAGGTATGGCGCGCGGTGTTGTGTTGAGTCTCGTCTTGATAAAGGCCGTGGCCCGGTTGCGACTGTCTTGGTCCAAGAAGGAACCTTGAATAAAGGTGATGTTGTTCTGTGTGGTCTTGAATACGGTCGTGTTCGTGCCATGCGTGATGAGAACGGTCAAGACATCGAACACGCTGGCCCATCGATTCCGGTTGAGATCTTAGGTCTGTCAGGTGTGCCTGCAGCTGGTGATGAAGCCACGGTTGTCCGTGATGAGAAGAAAGCCCGTGAAGTGGCACTCTATCGTCAAGGCAAATTCCGTGATGTGAAACTGGCGCGTCAGCAAAAAGCCAAATTGGAAAACATGTTCTCCAATATGGAAGAAGGCGAAGTCTCTGAGCTGAACATCGTTCTTAAAGCTGACGTACAAGGCTCGATAGAAGCGATTGCCGATTCACTGGTGAAATTGTCGACTGACGAAGTCAAAGTGAAGATCGTGGGCTCAGGCGTTGGCGGTATTACTGAAACCGACGCAGTACTCGCAGCGGCATCCAATGCGATTATCTGTGGCTTTAACGTGCGTGCAGACGCCACCGCGCGTAAGACCATCGAGAATGAAAGCTTAGATCTGCGCTATTATTCTGTTATCTACACCATGATTGATGAAGTGAAACAAGCGATGAGCGGTATGCTTGCGCCTGAGTTCAGACAAGAAATCATTGGTCTTGCAGAAGTACGCGATGTCTTTAAGTCACCAAAACTGGGCGCAATTGCTGGTTGTCAGGTGTCTGAAGGCTTAATCAAGCGTAACAACCCAATTCGTGTGCTACGTGAAAACGTGGTTATTTATGAAGGGGAGTTGGAATCACTGCGTCGCTTCAAAGATGATGTCAACGAAGTGAAGAAAGGCTATGAATGTGGTATTGGCGTGAAGAACTACAATGATGTTCGCGTTGGTGACCAAATCGAAGTCTTCGAAACGGTTGAAATTCAGCGCTCAATTGACTAATTAAGCCTGTAAAAACAACCAGGTCGTTTGGATACACCGTGGGGGGAGGCGCATGCGCTTACCCCCATTTTGTTGAGAGAAAAGAAAATGGGTAAAGATTTTAGCCGGACTGACCGTGTCGGCCATCAGTTACAAAAAGAAATTGCACTGATTCTGCAGCGTGAAATTAAAGATCCGCGTATTGGTATGGTGACCGTCTCTGACGTCCAGATCTCGCGTGATCTTGCCTATGCCAAAGTCTTCGTCACGTTTTTGACCGTTGATGAACAAGCGCCAACCGAAAGTCTGAAAGCACTGAACGAAGCGAGTGGTTACATTCGCTCTCTTGTGGGTAAGGCGATTCGTTTGCGTATTACGCCAGAGCTGACTTTTGTCTTTGATGAGTCGCTGACTGAAGGTATTCGTATCTCGAATTTGGTGAGCAAAGCGGTGCGTAGTGATAATGAGCGCCGTGATGATGATAACGGTGAGGAGTAAAAGATGGCGCGTCGTCAACGTCGTCGAGGACGTCCAGTAGATGGGATTATCCTACTCGATAAACCTACGGGATTAACCTCTAATGATGCGCTGCAAAAAGTAAAGCGCATTTTCTTTGCAGAAAAAGCGGGACACACTGGCGCACTTGATCCGCTTGCTACGGGCATGTTGCCAATTTGTCTAGGTGAAGCAACCAAATTCTCTCAGTTTTTACTCGAGGCAGATAAGCGATATCGAGTAATCGCAAAACTGGGCCAGCGCACCAATACCTCTGATGCCGATGGTGAAGTGGTAGAAACCCGCGATGTGAAAGTGAACTTAGGATTACTGGAACGCTGTATTGCTAAGTTCCGAGGTGAAACTCAGCAGATCCCATCAATGTTCTCCGCGCTGAAATATCAAGGCAAGCCTTTGTATGAATATGCGCGTCAAGGCATTGAAGTGCCACGTGAAGCGCGTACGATTCATGTACATCAAATTGAATTGTTGCGCTTTGAAGGTGATGAGATTGAGATGGAAGTGCATTGCTCCAAAGGCACCTACATTCGCACTATCGTCGACGATTTGGGTGAAATGCTTGGTTGCGGTGCACACGTCACCGCGCTGCGTCGTACGGGGGTTTCTGGCTATCCGACGCGCCAGATGGTGACATTGGAGCAGCTCGAGAGCTTGTTGAATGAAGCCAGAGAACAAGAGATCCAACCCAAGCAGTTGCTGGATCCTTTGTTATTGCCACTCGATACCGCAGTGCAAGATTTGCGTGAAATCAACTTGTTGCCGGTGATGGCCAGCTATGCCTTACAAGGGCAAGCGGTGCAAGTGCCAAATGCACCGACTAGTGGCTTTGTTCGCTTAACCGCGGGCGATGAACGCCACTTTATTGGGGTGGGTGAAATTGACGCCGATGGCCTGGTTGCGCCCCGTCGTTTAGTGGCGAGCCGTCAGCCAGACGATCGCTAAAAAACACGATGTCCTTTGCGCGTGTTTAATGGAAAAAGCGGCGTGGATAGATTGCTACCTTAGACGAAAGTCAGTAGAATACGCGCCTTCGGGCACCGGCTGAATCAGAGATTGGCTGGTGCATGATAATCACACTCTTATTAGGAGAGCATTATGTCTCTGACTGCAGAAGCAAAAGCACAAATCGTTGCTGATTTTGGTAAAACCGAGAACGATACGGGTTCGCCAGAAGTTCAAATCGCCCTTTTGACCGCATCAATCAACGATCTGCAATCGCACTTCGCTGAGCACAAAGGTGACCACCACAGCCGCCGTGGCCTGCTACGCATGGTTTCACGTCGTCGTAAGCTACTGGATTACCTGAAAAAGAACAGTGTTGACCGCTACTTGGACGTTATCAAGCGTCTAGGCATCCGTCGCTAAGATTCTGGAGAAAAGGGAGCTCAGGCTCCCTTTTCTTTTGCTTATTATTTCTGGTTTTCTATAATTTCCCTCGTATTCTCCCATTCCCACCTACTTCACTATAAATATCAGCCTTACAGTAAAGCGTCCTTTTAAGCGGACACCACAATAATCTCAATTATAAA
>NZ_AQOD01000075.1 GCF_000513715.1 Salinivibrio socompensis S35 | reverse complement strand
TAGTTTGCTGAAATTATTGTATGCAGGGATACTAAAAGCGTCTGAGCGATGGACACATCCGGTGCAGAATTGGAACCTCACACTGTCGCAGTTGGCAATCCATTTTGAGGGTCGACTGGATGATCACATCGCGCTATGATTTTTAGCTGACACAGAATATTGAACACCCTCTTGATTTTTGGTGAAACCATTTGATCATATGACAAGGTGTGCATCTACCTTAATTGATGATTTTTATCTAAATCATCAGGGGATTCCTCAGCACAAAGCCCCTGTATATGGAGCGAATTTTATTGTCTATGATGATAAAGGGCGCGAAATCTATAAAAAGCACCATAGACTTGGGCCAGACCTTTCTTATAACTTCTCAATGACCACACCGATCGCATCAACAAGTGGCGGATTTAGAGCCGTTATCTCAACCAGTTTGAAGAGTCGGCCTCCTCACGGAGTGGATATTTCTATTTCTGCAATGAATAGCATTCGATAATTATGTATCACTACATTTATGACCTTCAGTCAGGGGATGTACTTCAGGTTGTTAACTCCCCGTCGTTCAATCTCAATAAATACCAGTCTTTCTATCAAACGCTCGGGCTTAGCGTCGAGGCGGTTGCGTTGCCAAAAAATATCGGCACTCAGCTCGTGGTATCAAGTGGAGAACTAAGAGAGCGTGATGACAATGATCAGCGTTAAATGGCAAAAATATCGCGGCAAACTTTTCCCGATCATCCAAAAAACACAACGACGAAATGATCATCAATTTGCCGATGAAATCGACGACGCCTTTTAGATGAAAGGGCGTTTTTGTTTGTGGCGGAAGATGGCTTTCTGGTGTTAGAGCTAGGCACCGAAAAGGTTTGCCGTGGCTGAACGTGATGTTTGCATTCAATTGGGGTGGCAATGCCATTGACCGTTACCAAAGCGAGGTAGAGCTAAAAGCGCGACAAATGGGCGCCCGAGGCGTGGAGCTGTACACAGCCGTCGAAGGGCTAGAGCAAGCGTTACTCAGCAATGGGTATGTTAAAACAGCGGGTGAAGCCCGTATTCAACACTGGGAAAAAATACTGTAGGAGGTCCGTATGGGCGGCGGTGGCGGAAGCTCAGAAGTGAAAGAGACAGCAGCGCAACGTGCAGCCTCCGAGGTTGCTAAAAGGCAGTGGGACTTATACCAATCCGATTTTAAACAGCATGAAGATAATTTCATTGCGCGGGTAGATGCCTATAACAGCGATACCAACATGGCGGAGGCCAAGCAGGCAGCCGACGTTGGGTACAACAAGGCGTATTCCAAGAATCGCGAAGGTGTAGCCAAATCCCTGTCAGCGAATGGCGTTGATCCTACATCGGGCAAGTTTCAATCCACCATGGCGGAGATGACAACCGATCAAGCGATTGGTCAATCCGATACCGCGAATCGCGCACAATCATCCGAACAGGATAAGTATCTAGCGGGGTTGAGCGATGTTGCAGCCATTGGTATGGGGCAGCAAGCCGGTGCGCTTGAGGGGATGGGTGACGTGGCGAATACCAGCTTACACAAGGCAACGGCAGACGCGGAGGCGGACTTTAATAAGCGCTCGTCAAACTTGCAGCTAATTGGCGGCGTCGCGGGCGCGGGACTAAGAAGCTATCAGTCTCAGAAAATTCCGGACTTTGTCGATGCAGATAAGGCTGTTGATGGCATCAGCACAAACACGACAAGGATGAATAAGTACAACCAGTCGCCGGGGCTAAATGACTACAACCAAGCGCCGGGGGTGAATGGCTATGATCCAGTTGTAAACCCTCACGCCACAGCCCTATCATAAGGAGTCGTTATGGGAATTGCAGCAGATCGCTATGCGCGTATCACGCGCCAACAATACGACGATTGGTATCAACGTTTTTATCCCGTCCAGAAAAGACTTATGGAGCAGTCTCAAAGCGGAGTGCTACTTAATGGGCAATTAGGGCGCGTCGATGAGAGTGTGGATAGCGCCGCTCAGGCCGCTGAAGCAGGCCAAGCCAACCGCATGGCGCGCTATGGCGTCACCGCAGAGCAGGACCCAAGCCAAGACGCCAAACTGGCGCTTAGCAAAGTATCAGCTAAAAACGGCTTGCGCACCTATGAGCGTGATCGTTCGATGAAAACGCTATCCGGCTCAAGTATGGGTTTACGAAACGCACAACCACAACAGCAGGGGTAACCGATGGGGTACAGCTTACTCAGCATGGGACAGCATCAAAAAGGCGCTGCCATAAAAGGGCTACGTGACGCAGCTAACCGAGAAGAAAAACGCGAAGCGGCCAATAAGAAGCTCAAAGCCGCAGAGCGGCAGCAGACCATCAGCGCCGTCGGATCGGGTGCAGCGATTGGCGGCATGGTCGGCGGTCCCATCGGTGCCGGAGTTGGTGCGGCTGCAGGCCTCGTTGTGGGCGAACTGTTTTAGGAGACGATAATGGGTTTAGATACACGCGGATTTATGGATGGCGCCTTGCGCGCCTACAGCATTGCTGACCGCCACTACCAGCGCAAAGAAGATCGCGAACTGCAAAAAGAGCAGCTAGAGCAGGACCGCAAAGCGCGAGAGCAGAGCATGTCATTACGCCAAGCGCAAGAGCAGCGTCAGCAAAAACAATTTGAGTACAACTACGGTAAAGACGGGAATGGCGGCGCGCTACGTGACAAGGAAGAGCGCAATAAAAAGCTGTTTGATGCACAACTAAAAAGCCAGCAAACACAGCAAGAGATCAACGAGTATCAGATTGGACAGCAAAAGCGCACCCACTTTATTCAGGAAAACAGCCCGCTCATTCAAAAGGGCTGGAAGCGCTGGATGGACTCGGGCGAGATTGACCCCGTGCTCGACAACGAAATGATTGCGGGCAGTGCGTACGACCCGCGCCGTTACCTTGATCCTGAAGTCAACAAAGCCGGTGAGTTGCTTGAAGCTAAACTGCCGGATGTAATTAATGGCAAAGCAGACTTCAACGACCCAGAAATCAAAAGTGCGCTTAACATCATCTACAGCAAGAACATCAAAGCGTCGATTGGGCAGAAAGACCCAAGAACAGGCAAGGTGATCAAGGACGCCCGTTGGGGTGGTGCCACACTAGCGGCAGACATTAACCCCGAGAGAAGGAGGGAGAGCAGCCAGGCTTGGTGATCACGACGGAAGTGAGCTATGGCGACGATAAATGGGTGCCCAAGCCTGTGACTGAGGGACGAGGCACCGGTGATGAGCAAGTCAAAGTCATTCCACTTGAGCAGGCCATGCAGGATTTAACGGGGCAATTGGCCATGCGTCGCCAAGCAATGGCCTCGCCTGCGTATGATTCTTTCTTTGCGCAAAAAGGAAAGGACGATGGCACCATGAAAGCCTACCGCAAAGACTTGACCAACCTAAATAAAGAGGAAGCCAAGGCGCTTGCTGACTTAGAGAGAGAGTCGGCGGGAATCGGTACTGAAAAACCCGAGCAAATCGAGCGTGCGCGAGCGCAAATTAAGAGCGCGTATGATCAGCAGCGCGCACGCATGGCGCAAGTTTATGGCATCGAGCAAAAGGGGCAGACTGGCGACAGAAGTGGTAACCCCCAAATCCCGCCAGCCATTCAGCAGTGGGCGGAGAGTGACCCCAATAAGGGCCAATTCCTACAGGCGCTACAACAAAAAGGCTATGACGTAAAAGGCTACGATCCCGAAACGCTTGAAAATGCCTACCAGGCACAACTGCGCAAGGCGCGAGAGGCTAAAGTGCGAGCGGCTAATGCCGCGACAGCCGCAGAGTTACGAAACAATGTTGGTAACAGTGGCAGCGCGCAAGGTGCCGCCGCACTTCATCAGGCCAACCTGAATCGATAATCCGGCAGTAAAAAAAAGGGGGCACATAGCCCCTCATTATTTTTTGAATTGTTTCAATCTATTGCCAAGCCAACATCCCGTGGGCGACAGGGAGGAATGTAGGTTGGTGCAGATTTAGCTTTTAGGAGTACAGGTTCAGCGATGGACTTAACCGAAGTTAGTGCCATATGCTCAATATACCAAAGACCTTCGGGGTCATTTAGGGTCTCATCGACAAACTTATCTATGTCATCGCCTTCCCCTAAATAAGCCCGAAATAAAAGATCAACCTTAACGCTTAAGTTAAACAGCTTGCTATCGCTCAATTCGCCATCGCCAACAGATTCATAACCACTGTATCCAACGGTGCAAGGAATGATGAACCTGTCCGCTCCATCAGATTGAGAGACGCGAACTTTTTCTGTCAGTATGTCTGTGTTTGTCACAAGCTGGCCAGAGCCTCCGCCGCTGAGCTCATCCAGTTGCTTGAAAGAAAATTCTTCAATTTCGTAATCAATGAAATGAAACTTATTCACAGTGCCGCTCCCTCCAATCACCGTCTTGTGTTTTGTGAGCACGGAGATGATACACGTTACTATCCTGCGCAGGATTTTGTTTTGCGTTAAACGCGACGGGTTGAGAGAATTGTCGCTCAACGACAGCTACCGCATGAGCTGTGACAAGGTAGTTTTCTGCCGCTCGCTTAACGATGTCATTTAGCTTGCAGCCTTCCTCTACGGACTTATGGAAAAGCTCACGGTGAAGGCGTTCACCCAAGCGGACATTGAATGAGCCACTCATGGGTTTTTCTGGTTTTTTCCCTACCATTTCGCAGGTTTCAATGTAGTCATCGACGGCTGCTTCAAACTCACTCGCTACAGAGTCTGTATTGTCAGCTTCGAAAGTTACTAGGTCGTTGATGCCTTCAATTTTGCCCCACAGAAAGCTTTCGCCATCTTCGCAGCAAAACTGAACGACAGCCGTGAATCCTTTGTATTTTAATGTATTATTCATGTTATCTCCTCACAGACCGAGCTCTGCAATAACAATACGAAGAGCATACTTCTTCATAATGTTGCCGGGATGAGGTTTGTGTAAGTTAATGATTCTTCCATCATGTCTTCTAATGAACTTTACGCGAGATCCGCTCCCTTGGACTTCTTCAAACTCTAACCTCTCGAGTACGGACTTCAGCTCGTTCCACGTAAAGTCGTTGGGTATTGACTTTAGCTTCTGAAGTAACTTTTCTGCTTTCGTCATCAGTATAGTACCTTTAGAGCGTGCAACTATAATTTAGTTGCACATGCTGTTCAATTCTTTTGCGTTATAACATGCTCCTGATCTCAAGATACAAGACCTGATAGCTAGACAAAAGCGCCTAACTCAATAAGCTTTGCTTGGATCACGACCAATGTATCAGCATTTACCTTAGCCAAAATACGCGCCATAATGGACCCATCATCGAATAGTTGTATCTAAGCCGCTGGCCCCTTTGGGGTCGGCGGTTTTTTTATGCGTGCACGGAGCGGATATGAAAGACGACAAACTTCTAGGCAAAACAGACGGCAGCACGGTTAACGCCAAAACAGATATGGGCTTTGAGCTAGACGATAGCTTTGACCTTGATGCGTACAAGCCGCGTGAAAACCTAGAGGTTGGCGTGGGCGACGTTGCCAAAGGTTTTGGCGTTGGCTTGCTCAAGGCGGCAGAAGGTATTGGCGAGACAGCGGGACAAACAAAAAACAGAAGAATGGAAAGCGCAAGCCATCCTGATGTGCCTGACTACATAGAAGCCGCAAGCAAAAATTCATTATTTAATGGCGCGCTTGCTGGCGTTGAGCAAGTGGGGGAGTGGCTTGGCGCGGGCGCTGACGCAATCAGTAAATCCTCAAGCGATGATGCTCAGAAGGCGCTTGAATCTGCTCCGATTTATGAAGCTCCTGACGGTGATTGGAAGGCGTCTAACGACCCGGCAGTATGGGCGATGCAGTTAGCGCAAGGTGTCGGATATATGGCGCCCACCATTGCTACGTCCATTGCAACTCGCAACATGTCTACCGCAGCCGCAGGGGCTGCGCTCACCAAAAAAGCCATGACAATGGGTGCGAGTCGTGCGTTTGCAGAAAAAGCCGGATTCCAAGCTGCCAATTTGTTAAAAAATGCACCCGCTGCCGGGGTAGGCATGGCCGGTGACGTGGGCAACCAAGCACACAAGCCAAAGATACCGTGATGAATGCGCCGCTCTCACAAATCAAAGAAAGCAAAGTCTTTCGCGAAAACTTTCATGCCATTGATAACGACCCGCAATACGCAGAGCTAGACGATGCCGCCAAGATTGACTTGGCACGAGAAATGACAGCTGATCACGCCTCACAGGCCACCATGTCAGATGAAAAAATTCTCGCGACCAGCGCGCTGCAACCATGCTCGGTGACGTGCCTTTGGCCAATATGCTAACGCGAGGTGCAAGTAAGGCTGCCTCATCAACGGCGCGAGGTATGGCGCGAGGCGCTGGTGAAGGCGTGATCCGAGAGGGCGCAACCGAGGCCATGCAGGGCGGTACCCAGCAATATGTGGCTAACGAAGTATCCAACGAATTCGCGGGCACAGACCTTGACCCAATGGATGGCGTCGCGCTTGGTGCGGTGAATGAGGGTGTGCTGGGTGGCGCTATTGGTGGCACCGTGGGCGCCGCAGGTGGTGCGCGCACCCGAGCTGATAAGGCTATGGATACGGCTGACGCCGTTGAAGGTGACTTGGCCCAGACTGACGGCCAGGCCGAAAACGCCAAGGGTGATCCCGTTGTGGATCCAGCGCAAGGTGCCGATGGTGCGCAGAGTGCGGATGCCCCCCAAGGTGTGAATGGTGTTCAGCAAGCGGAGGGTGTGCAAGGGCTGGATGGCACGCAACCGGTAAACACGGAAATAACAGATGGCCCCACTCAGGCAGCCGAGCGCATTCGCCAGCAACTGATGAGCAAAGCAGACTCAGAAAGTGTACTGGCTGAGCAAGAGCCGTCAGGCGATCAAATCCAAGATGCACTCAAAGAAAAATTCAAATCCTCCCAGCAGTCACTGCGTGAAAAAGGCGTCCTTCCAGACAACGACAACCACTTTGTAAAAACCGTTAAGCTGGCTTATGCCATGGATCAGGACAAGGCAGATGCGCTGCTTAACCGTATTGAGCAAGGCGATCAAGACGCGGAGCAAAGCCTTTACGCGCTTGCTGAGCAGGCGTCAGAGTTGGGGGTTGACGAAACAGGTGTTCAGCAGGCATTTAGCGCCGCCAGAGAAAAGCAGCAGCAAGCCATTCAAGGCAAGCGAGACTCCAAAGTACAGCGTTATATCGATGCCATCGAGCAGGGCAGGGAAAATATTGCTGCCTCAAGCCAGTCAGACGCGCAGCCTAATTTAGAGACAAGCTTATCGTTTGATGAGCAAGGGATCTCAGACTTACCCACCGCGGCCGCCGAACGTGTACGCACAAATGTGTTAGGCGCGGAGACGCAAAGTGCCACTCCCAACACTGACGCGCCAGCAAGCGACATTGAGGCCGCTTACCAGCAGCAGGCAATGCAAGAAAGCATTAAAGCCAATGTTGGGCAAAGCGCCCAATCACGTGGTGAGTTTGCCAGCCGCCCTAATACCATGAAGATGCGCGAAGATGGTAAGAAGCCAATTGCTGACTACACCGCGATCACTAAGAAGACCAAATCTATGCGCAAGCGTCTTAAAAAGCGCATGGCCCAATCCAATCCCAAGCTTCGTGAAGCATTATTAGAATCACTGCGTAACGCGCCCGAGCGCATCGCCGCGTTTGAGCTAGAAGCCAAAGAACGCAAGGCGCGATTTAATGCCCAGACTGAAAACCAAGCGCGACGCCAGCAAGCTGAGGCGTTATTTGACCAGCAGCCAGAGTCAGTGAGCGAGCCTGACTTTAGCCGCAACGCTATCAAGCAAGTGATCGACGACATGCGCGAACGCGGTGAGCCCATCATTCAATCCCTACCTAAAGAAGAGCAGGCCGAAGCCCGAGCCGATCTGAAAAAAGCGCAGTCATTTGCGACCACCAAGCTGCGCATGATGATGGATGAGGCCAAAGCAAACCGAAAAGGCACCTTTGCCGACTTCACGCCAAAGTACCAGCCAGACAACCAGGGCAATGAGCAAGCGTTAAGTGATCAGCAAGCCGTAGATTATTTGCCGCAAAACGAGGCAGAACAAGCCCCGGAGCGTGATCAGAGTGCTGACGGTGAGCACGATGTTGATGCGTCACAGAGTGTGGATGATGCGCAAGGCGCGGATGATGCACAGGAGGTGGGGAGGGTGCGCAAGACGCTGACGTGGTGGAGAAGGCCAAAGATGTGATCCGCCAAACGCTGGAGAAAAACGAAAAGGATACTGGCAAGGCGTCACTCAAAGGGGTGCGTCAGGCATATCGAGAGGCGGGAGGCTTCACCGCGTCTGAGCTGCAAGCAGCGCTGAATGAAAAAAACGCCGGAAGCCTTGCTAAGTTTGAGCGTGAGCAAAAATCACTGCATCAAGGCAGCCGAGAAAATAGTCGCCAGAACAAGCCCAAAAAACCTACCGCTAAACCAACGCTTGATGCCTTTTCCGATCTTAACAAAGGCGACATGAGTCTAGCCGAGGTTAAGACATTATCGGAGCGGCTAGCCCAAAATGAGCAGAGTGTAAAAGATGAGCTGCACTCGCTCACTATTCCGAAAATTAACGAGAAGATGGGCGCCTACTTTGCGGCGCGTTGGAAGGGCGAAAGGAAAGACCGCATCGTACAAGCGGCTTTTGATCAGCTCCTATCTGATTTGGAATTCACCATGGCAGGTGGTGCACAAACCATTACCTTGACGCAGGAAGGAAACGGAAAGACGCGCGCTGAGAAGGTAAATGAAAAAATCCAAGCGATGGACGAGGACGCTTATCAGGCGTTCATTGATGCGCGCAAACAGGCTGAACAAGACCGAAAAGAAGCAACAAAGCAACGAAAGGCCGCACTCAAAGATCCTCAAACAATAAGCGACTTTAATCTATTTGTTCAAAACGGTGGCAAGTTTACACCCGATCTGCGCGCCCGTTATGACAAATTGGTCACTGACGAAATCTTATCTCGCCGCAAATCAGAGCAGGAGGCCGCAGCCAAAAAGTCAGGCTTGGAAACTGATGGTGAAATCGAGATTGGTGACATCACCGAAGGCACACATGGCAAGACTGGATCGACCATTTTTAATGTGTCGCTAGAAACACGTTTAGGCAAGGATAAGTTCAAAGAAGCAGCCGGGATGGCGCGTTCGATGAAAGGCGGTTATTGGCGTGGGAGTTTTTACTTCCCCACACGCGAAGATGCCGAAATATTCATGGGGTGGCTACAAGGCAACGACATTGATCGCTCCGGAGCCGTCAACGCCAAGCGCGAAGAGAAGCGCCAATCAAATGTGGAAAAGCTAAGAGAGGCAAGTGAAAAGCTCGCAGAAAAAGCGAGCGCGGAGCACAACGCAGAGCGAAAAGAGAACACCGCCAAGCGCATGGCTGAAGGAGAGCGAGCGAGATCTCGAGCGAGAAAAGACGCGGAAACTGCCGCGCTAATGGCTGAGATTGCCGACAAGATAGAATCAGGCGATCTCTCTGCATTGGCGGGTATCAATGCTAAAACGCAAGTTGAAACTCTCAAGCGAATCGAAAACGGATTGCTGTGGGAAGCAAGCAAGAAAAATAGTGATGCTGTAGAGCGGGGCGAATTTAGCGATCCTGTGTGGAAGAAAGGCACAACGATTGACGAAAAAGTCATGTTTGCCAAATACCCAATGGCAGACACATACACCCGCATGATCAACGAGTTGGCAAGCCGAATGGTGGGTGAAAAAGGCTATGTGAAATCTGGCAAGGTTTTGCTGGACAAATACAAGGGTGGCGAGCCCAAAGACGTCGCGTTAAGCACGGAAAACGAGTACGTCATTAAAATGGTGGAGTTCGCGAAAAAGGAGGAGCTATACGGTGATTTACCCGCTATGTTCCAGCGGCTTCAACGCATGGGCCTCACACGGCGAGAGTTGTTACGTCAGGCGCTGCGCGAGATGGGCAGCATCAAGACAAACACCGGCCTCAATGAGAGCAAGCTTGCCAAGCTGGATCGCGATCTTAAGAAAAAAGTGCTTGGCAACCGCAATGCGTTTGTTGATTTCTTCCCTACACCAGAGTCTCGTGCGCGCCACATTGTTGAGCTGGCCGGTATTGAGCTCGGCATGAAAGTGCTAGAGCCGAGCGCGGGCAATGGCATGTTGGCAGATGCTGCGAAGTCTCAAGGCGCTGACGTTGAAGTGGTAGAGCTTGCCAGCGACCTGAGTGACATATTGAAAGAAAAGGGCCACAAAGTTGTCGGCGATGACTTCCTTGCGTTTACCGGTAAGGGTTATGACCGCATCGTGATGAACCCACCGTTTAGTAATGACATGGACATTGACCATGTTCGTCATGCCTACGACATGCTGAAACCTGGCGGGAAAATGGTGGCAGTGATGAGCAGCATGGCGGGGGAGCGTAGCAACAACAAAAACCGAGCTTTCAAGGACTGGCTAGCTGAGTTGAATGCCACAGAAGAAATGGATCCCGAGGGCACGTTCAAAGAGTCCATGAACCAAACAGGTGTTCGCACCAAAACCGTCGAAATTGAAAAACCGTTAACTGAAACCAAGAAGGAAAGCGAATCTGAGGCTGTGATGTTTTCCCGCGAAGGTGTCACTCAAGACGGGCCGTCATCGAAAGGTATGCCACTCAAACAGGCCGAGCTGGGTGTTCGCCAATGGCTCAAAGAGTATAACGGTGGGGCGGGGATCAAAACCAAGGTAGTTCAGACGCAGGCGGAAGCAGAAAAACTGCTTGGTCAATCCATCCCGGGCGCTACTATTCACGGCTTCTACAACGATAGGGATGGCGCCGTGGTACTTGTTGCCGACAATCTGCCTGACATGAAAACGCTGCGCAAAAAGCTACGGCACGAAGTATTGGCTCACCATGGCTTAAAAGCGGTGGTCGGTGATAGCGAGTATCAGAAAATCCTCGAGCGTATCGCTCGCGGTAAAAACTCACCACACGTAAAAGAGCTATGGAATCGCATTGAAAAACACTACGGCGACCAAGAGCCCCTTGTGCAAGTTGAAGAAATACTGGCGCATGCGGCCGAAGTGGAGCGAAGCAAGTTACAGAGATGGTGGGACCGAGCGATTGAAGCTATCGCGCATGCTTTACGAAAAGTCGGATTTATACGTCCCCATGATATTACCAAGGCAGAGCTCAATAACATTGTTCAAACGCTGATTGACCGCATCAAAGCCGTCAACCACTGGGATCCCAATAATTTGTCACGTTCGGGCGGTAAATCAAAGCTATCCCGCTCTAAATTGAGCCAAGCAAAATTCTCTTTAAAGCAGGAATCCGAGCGATTTGCTGATGATTTGCGTAAGGCAATTGGATCGCTAAAAAGTCGTGTTGCACCGATAAAAGTCAGTGACGCCCCCAAGGTTCTTAAAGCCTTGGGTATGCCCGAGCTGCCGCTTTATATCGATAGAGATGTGGTGAGAAAGGCGACAAATGGCGTGAAAGAGGATCACGACATCAGCATGGAAAGCCTCTACCGTTTGCCGGAGCTGTTGGCAGACCCTGTCGCTGTTTTTAAACCTAAAAATGAAAAAATTGCGAGCACGGGAAGTAAGAATGTCATCGTAGAGGCGCTATCCGGAAGCGGAAAACCTGTGCTTATCGCTATCCATGCAGACAAACAATCGCACCGCATTCAGGTTAACAGTGTCGCTAGTGCTTATGGCAAGAACGAAAACGCTCTGCAGAAATGGATTAGAGATGGACTACTCGAGTACATAAAAGAGAAAAACCCTGATTGGCTGCGTTTGCAAGGGCTCCAATTGCCCAAGGAGCGCTCCTTCCATCAGGCTTCATGGATAACGTAATCACCCACAAAGATATTGTCAACAAAGAAACGCCCAAATTCTCGAAAGAAAACGCGCCTACCATGGATGATGTGCTCAGCGATATGGAGGCTGAGCCCACCGCGCAGGGCCGCATGAAAAAGGCGCTAAGCGCGACAGCGACGGCGGTGAAAGGCGCGCTAGGCGGCAGTAAAGGCTTAGCGTTTGTTACCCTGCGCCAGCTGGGCGACCTCGCCCAGAACAAGTTGCCACAGATAAAAACCTATGTAGATACCGTGCACCGCATGATGGAACGTCGCAATCAGATGGCGTTTGAGTCGGCAGAGATTGCGCAAAACATTCGCAAATGGGCCGCCAAAAATAAACCGGCTGCCGATGAAATGTTCAACATTGCCCATGATGCGACGGTAGAGGGAGTAGATCCGGCAGAAGCGTTTGTCTCAGCAGCCGAGGCCATTCAAAACCGTATTCGTCACATCGAGAACGTCGCTAGAGAAGATGGCATGGGCAAGGCACAAGCGGACGAGCTGAAGCAGCTTCGCAGCGATCTAAAAAGCGAGCCCACAAGAAAAATCAAACACGCGCAACTTAAAAAGCGCTTTGATAAGCTCCCCGAGCAAGCCAAGCATCACTACCGCACCATGCGCGACAACTACAAATCACGTCACGATGGATACCAGGCGCTTCTTGAGCAGCAAATTCAGAACGCGGACATTGATAATCGGATAAAGAAAAAGCGCCTTGCCGAAATTCGCTCTCTTTTTGAGCTGCAAGAGGTCAACGCGCCTTACTTTCCGCTAGCGCGCTTTGGTGACTACTGGGTAAGCGCTATCGATGAGAACGGCGAAAACCGTTTTCTCATGTTTGAGTCCGAGGCAGAGCAGCAGGCAACAGCCAACAAGCTAAAGGAGAAGGGCTTCGACGTGCGTTCGGGCTACAAGATGGAAGGTAACCCAGCGATTAATGGCGCCAGCCTGAGCTTTATCACCGATCTCATGGGCAAGATTGACGAAACGACGCTTAATGACGAGAAAAAGGCCCAAGTTAAAGATCAGGTCTATCAAATGTACCTACAGGCGTTGCCGTCGCGCTCGATGCGCAAGCAGTTCATTCACCGTAAAAAGACCAAGGGCTGGTCGAACGATGCGCTTCGTGCCATGGCCGAGAACATGATGAAGGGGGCGTACCAGCTCGCCAGAATGGAGTACGCTGACGAATTATCTAAGCAGGTCAACGAGGTTAAGAAAGCGGCAGAGCAATCAAACGATAACCAAGCGGGGCGTTACGCGGAAGAAATGATGAAGCGGCATGAGTGGGTAATGAATCCAACCCACTCCACCTTTGCACAAAAAGTAACATCACTTGGCTTCTTGTGGATGCTTGGCGTGTCACCCGCCGCGGCAGCCGTGAACATATCGCAAAACTTTGTCGTGGCTTTACCGATACTTGGCAGCAAGTTTGGATCCGTAGAGGCATCAAAAGAGCTAAACGGTGCCATGAAGGAATTTATAACATCACGCGGCCAGATAAGCCGCAAGTTCCGCGACCAGACAGAAAAGGATGCGTACCAAGCATGGCACGACATGGGCTTGCTCGATTCCACCAACGCGCATGACTTGGCAGGCATGGCCGAGGCGGAAAACTGGCAGTACAACGAAAAGCTAGAAAAAGCCATGGGCGTGGTGAGCTGGCTGTTCCACAAAGCCGAGGTGTTTAATCGCGAAACCACCGCGATAGCCGCTTACCGTTTGGCGAAACAAAAAGGGCATTCCCATGAATCGGCGACCAAGATGGCCGCAGACATCACATGGGATGCGCACTTTGACTACACAAACGCGAACCGTGCGCGCTTCATGCAGTCGCCAACCATGAAGCAGTTGATGCAGTTTAAGCAATATAGCCAGAACATGACGTACTACCTATTCCGTAATATGTACCTGAGCATGAAAGGCAAAACCAAAGCGGAGAAAACCGAAGCGCGCAAGCAACTAGTGGGCACGTTGGGCATGACGGGTTTGCTTGGTGGTGCAACCGCTTTGCCGCTAGGCACCTTATTTGCGTTGGCCAACGCCTTAAATGCTGCCTTTGGTGATGACGACGAGCCTTGGGATGCAGAAGTAGAATTTAAAAACTACCTCGGCGAGCTAATGGGACAAGATATGGCCGATAAGGTGATCTATGGCGTGGGTGGCGCGGGCGTATCGTCACGCATTTCGCTTGATGGCCTCTGGATCCGCGACCCTAACCGCGATATGGAAGGTGAAGATTTATGGACCCATTACGCGAAGCAAGTCGCGGGGCCGGTATGGGGTGGCATTGTGGTTAGCACCATACGCGGCGCGGGCGACATTGCAGGCGGCGATGTTTATCGCGGGGTGGAAAAAATAATGCCCAAGTTCGCGCGTGATCCCATGAAGGCCTACCGATACTGGGACGAAGGCGCGCTTAACTACCGTGGTGATGCTTACAAGGAGGCGGATCAGTTCACTGGCTTGCAATTACTGCTGCAAGCCAACGGCCTGACAGATGGCGAGCTGATGAAGCAGTACGATCTGAACAACGCCATCAAAGGCTACGAGAAGCACATCCTTAATCGCCGTCGCGATATCATGACCGCCTTTTGGCTGGCGTATAAAGAGGGCGATGATGCCATGATGCTAGAAACCAAAAAAGCCATTCGCAAGTTTAACCAAGCGAACCCGCGCATTGTGATTGATAGTGACACCTTGCGCCGCTCTATTAAAATGCGACGCCGCTACAGCCAAGAAAGCCAAAACGGCGTCAATGTGAAGAAGAGCTTACGCTACCTCAATGATCGGGTGGGTTGGTAACACCCTAGCTGCGATCAACAGGCTGGCGGCGACTCGCCCATCGATTCAGGTGCACCGAGAGCTCATCCATAAACGCAGACTGGCTACTGATTTGCCCAAGCATCGCCTCAATGATTTTGCTTGCCATGTAGCTTTCTGCGCTTGTGTGGCGCGTGAAGTAGTCATTAAACCAGTCCCTGACGTCGGGCAGGTTGTCACGATGAATGCTTTCAAAAGGATGGGGAAGCTGATCGGGGCGAACGGCTTGGCGAGTTACCGGCGGCAAAGATGGCGTGTTGTCGGCTTGCTCTAGCACAAAACTCAGCACGTCTGGCAGTTGCTCGGAGGTGATCGCCTCAAAACTGGGCACAGCAAAAAACGAATGCATGCGGCGATAAATGCGCATCCTTTCCGCCTTGTCGCCGCGAGTAACAATTTGCATCGCTTGGCGCACTGCTTCTTTTTCGTGGTTGCTTAATGGTGCACACGCGGCAGGCACAACTCTCGAGCGCGCCTTAAGCGCGTCGGCCATTTCATTAAACTTGGTGATAAACGCTTCTTTGATCATGGCGGCTTTCTTGCCAGTGAACCCCATCACCAAAAACATAAAGCCGTCTTTGGTCATATGGTAAATCTTCGATTCACGCTTTGCGCCATTGCCGATGGCTATGCTTTGAACATCAGCGCAAAAGTTCGCTGATGCGAATTCTGTTGAGCAGTCAAGATTCTGAAGGCGTTTCAGGACGTCTTTATGCTGCTTATTAAAAGCTTCGGCGACTTTTAGTGAGTCAGTTTGTGGTTCGCCATCATGAGTGGTAGTAGCATCAGTGGGGAGCAGAGTAAGTGCGTGCATGGTGAACTCCTGTAGTATCTGATTACTCACCACGGAGTCAACGCCAAATGACCGGGGTGGTGAGCTGGACAAGGTTGGCGTAACCGCCTACAGGAAACGGCCTGACCGAAGTCAGCCTCATCCAGCCCACCATAATTTGAGTGTGCGGGAATTAGGCATTAAAAAACCAGCACAAATGGCTGGCGTCAATGCGCCTGTAGTAGGTCGGAACGCCAATTCCGGCGCTGGATTTTGCCAGCGCACGGTTAATATAAGTCCCTTTGTATAATATTGTCAACATATGGCTAGTTAGTTGTGCGGGTTTTGGCCTGCTTGGCTTTAAGGCGCCATCTAATTGGCAGCTTTATAGCTAGCACAAAAGCAATAATGATGCCGTTTAAGACTACTTGATTCACAAACTCAAGCATGTCATTCACTGTGAATAACTTCAGAACAGTGGTGATCGCCACAACATAAATGACGAGACTCAAAAATCTGTCAAATTTACTCATCTAACTACCTCCCTTAATAACAAAGATCATCGTCATAACAGTAGCGAGAAAAAGAGTTGCCATCGCTATCCGTGCCGTGTTGCATATAACCACTCCCGTCGCTATCGCGGATCGTCGTGCTATCCCAGTAGTCTCCGTCAGCATCCTGACCATATGTGGTGGTTGTATCGCCATTGTGATAGCTTCTTTGCTCCCACGTGTCTCCGTGCTGGTTGCTGCCATAAACGGTTGTCGTGTCGCCAGAACGCATAACGTCGTATGTATTCCCATTGTCGTCATAACACGTTTGGTAGCTATCACTTCCGTAGCATGCAGCTTGCGCAGAGCCTGCAAACATCAAGGCCAATAAAATAACTCGTTTCATTTTCGACTCCTTTCTTTTCTAAGCTAGAACCTTTCAAGTTCTTTAGTGAGTGTTTTACCGTCACGCAGAATGGTGAGCGTGACTGTTTTTTGGCTGCGGGGAAGGTTTTTCACAATGTCCGACAGTTCGTACGCTTGCTTTATCTCGGTATCGTCTACGTGCGTAATGATGTCGCCTTGCAGTAAGTTGGCATTAAAAGCAGGACGACCCTCTAGAATGTTTACAATATAAGCGCCTGTGTTGCGGCCTATCTCTTTTCTCACTTCGGTTGGCACGCCAGTAAAAGAGACACCTAAATTGCCCTTGGGTAGTTCGCCTTTAATCAGGTAAAGCGCATAGTAATCGTAAACGCGGCTAGACGTGCTCATTGGTATGGCAGCCATGCCCGTCGTGGTAGACGATCCAAATACGCTACCGTTAACATCACCGCTTATGGTCCCTGAGCTGATCGTGGTCTGAGATGTGGGGAGTATCAGCGGCGTATTATTCTGATAGGTGTGGCTGTATTTTTTTGCGACGATCACTACTTGGGCGCCGTGCTTTTTGGCTGCTTCGATAACTTTATCTCGCGTTTGCGGATCACCGCTAAATGACGAGTTGCCAATAATAAAGTATTCTTGGCTTTCCATCTTCTGTGCTTGCTCTGCCAGCGAATCAAAGCTAACGCCAATAACTCTCGGCTCTTCCCCTTTCTTTTAGTGTCTGAGGGTTGGGTACGTGCGACGTACCATAGCTTTCGTAGTATTTATTGAATGGGTTAGCGGCGCACCCAGACAAGACTAGGCAGGCGAATGCTGCCACTATCACTTTTCCTTTCATGCTCGCTCCTTAATGCGGTTTAACTTTTCTATAATCGCGCCATCCGGCAGATCATTAAGCACGGACAAAGCGACTCGAATAACTTCCGAACGGCTGGCAGACGGCGCAACAAGCACGCGCAGGCGCTCAATGATTTCGTCGTCACTGCCATAGAGCATAAATTGCTTGCGGCTAGCGACTTGACGCGGCACATCACTGAACTGGCTTGCAGAAAGTGGCGACTTAGATAAGGCTGAGGCAATGCGCTTTTCATCGTTGTGCATGGCTCACCTCCAACTTGTCGAGTAAGTGATCGGCCAGCAAAATGAAGTCGCTTTGTGCCTTCGCTGCGCTATCATCATCAATCTCGAAAATAGTCAGTCCTTTGGCTAGACCAGAGTAGGGCTTATCCCGATTAACAAGGCGCGCCGGCGCCACCTCAAAGTAATCGGCTATCGCTTGTTGTGCGCTGTCTGCATAATGCGACATGGATGGTAACACCGGCACCTTATTCAAGTAACTGATAACACTCAGCGATTGGTTAAAATCGTGAACAAAATCGATCACACCTTTCGCGGTTTCCGCTTCGGCGGTATCGAGCGCGCCAATATTGAAAGGCAATACGCACATATCAGCCACCGATAGCACGTAGTTGAGCGTATCGCTGGCATGGCCGCCCGTATCCACGATGACGATATCGTGACCTTCGTTCAGTCTTTTTAGGTCCGCACGGCAATTTCCTTGGACAGCGAAACAGACGATGTCACATAATCCTTCACGATTCTCTCGCAGCAGTTTGCGAGCGCTTCCTTGGGGATCTGCATCGACGACAACGGTTTTTAGCTGTTTGACTTGTTGGCAGTAGTAAGCGAAGTTGATGGCGCCGCTGGTTTTGCCTGTTCCGCCTTTAGTGCCTGAGAATGAAATGATCATAGCCTCACCTTGTGTAGTGTGTTGGTAAGGTGAGTGTTGTGCATGATGGCGGGTTATAGAAGGGCCTGCCGTCCCTGGCGGTTACTTTTCTTCATTAAGGTATCTAATTAGCTCACTGTCGCTCATGGTGCTAATGACAATCGTCTCTGGTCTAACGCCAATGGCGTAGCAGATTGCGCCAAACTCCTTAAGTGTTACCTCTTTCTCGCCTGAAAATACGCGGCCAACCTTTGATCTGCTCATGCCTGTTTTTGTTGCGATCTGCCTGTAGCTTAAACCGGAGCGAGCTTTGGCTATCCTCAGTGCGTCAAGCCACTTCTGCACGCCAATACTCCAGTCGTTACGGCTGATACATAAGGTTACGCAAAAACTGTGACTTGAGTAAAAACTCTAGGCGCACCCGTCCCGCTAAGAGGGACAAGTTTTATAGTGTGTGGAATTTAAGACAGCCGACGTGTAAGTTTGCGTGCGAGTTAACCAAGGAGAATGAACATGCACGATGAGATTGAAGTACTTCTTGCCATTCTGCGCATTGAAGAGCCGCCCAATGAACACGTCAGATCATGGATGCTGGAGCGGTTAGTCTTGATTAAAAATACGCTTTTAAGCAATAACTTGTCAGTTTGATTGATGCATGTTTGCATCGGCCATCGTTAGTATCAACCCAGCAAGCGCATAGCGCTGCTCTTTGTTGAGTTCCGAAATAAGCCTTGCCAGAGCGGCAGGGTTGGCGGGGTCGAGATTATCCGGCATATCATACAAAAGTGCGTCGAGTGGCTTAATATTTAACGCGTAGCATAGCGTGTCTCTCATTGACAACGTCATGCATTGATTGCCACACATGATGTGCTTGATAGTGCCAAGGCCTATCCCTGTCATCTCAGAAAGATCGGAATACGAGATCCCTCGCTCAATAAGTAAGCGCTTAATATAGATAACAAAAGGGTGGATTGGCTTTTTGCTCATTGCGTAAGTGTGACACACGCTTTATGCATAATAGCAGGGGCCGCCATTAACTAAATTGCTTGCTGAGTTCGAATAACTAACTAACTTAAAAAAATACAATAAAAGTGACGATGTCACGCGACAAAAATAGGTCAATGGTTAGGTATATGGACAAAAAAGAAACAATCCAGACAGAGCTAGATGTCATGATCCATTTGTTGAATGATGAGCTTTCTTTGGAAAGTGATGCAGTTCGGTGTTGGATGATAAGTAAGCTGAGTGAAATTGATGGGGTTATCGATGAATTGCTGAATTGAGCAAGGCCTGGGAATGGACAAGGGATTGGAAGCCTCGATTTTCGGGACTTTTTGGTGGCGTGAACCGGGCAAAAATGGGACACTGTTTGGGGCACAATCGGCAAATGGGACACGATTTGGGGCATGTTTTAGCGGGTTAAGGGGGTTTGTCGGGATTTGCACTCCCTACTTAAGGCGCTGAAAGTAAAAGGAAAGACCGCCATGTCCCTCATTTGATAATTAAGAGATATTTTCATACATTAAATATCACGAGGTCATTAAGATTCTGTATTTTATGGGTTTTTTATGTTTTTTATTTCTCGGTGGGGCACGTATGGGACACGACACCAAAGCGC
This sequence comes from Salinivibrio socompensis S35, assembly GCF_000513715.1. Lineage (GTDB taxonomy): Bacteria > Pseudomonadota > Gammaproteobacteria > Enterobacterales > Vibrionaceae > Salinivibrio > Salinivibrio socompensis. Next base: position 253 of record NZ_AQOD01000075.1, on the reverse strand, counting down.
TTATTTAACTTATCGACTTGTACGCCACTCTGGCTTGGCATGAATTTGCCATATGTTGTCATTACCATTCGCGCATTTTTATGGCCCATTTGACGAGCTATCCAGCTTGGGTTTGCGTCTTCGGTTAGCATCCAGCAAGCGTAAGTGTGTCGCGTCTGGTATGGCGTTCTGCGGCGTATACCCGTTCGCTTAATGCAATTATCCCACACTACAGCGAGACCACTTCTTGCTGTAGTAAGCCCTTCATGTTTTT
>NZ_AQOD01000074.1 GCF_000513715.1 Salinivibrio socompensis S35 | reverse complement strand
AGCTGCCTGTGCGGCAGTGAACGACGATATTCGCGAGCGAAACAGTTTCATCTTTTTCTAAGCTGCCTGTGCGGCAGTGAACATTTTGTGCTTGCCCTCATGCCCCAGGTGTTGTTTCTAAGCTGCCTGTGCGGCAGTGAACATAATGGGGACACAGGCGGCGACGATGATGGCTTTCTAAGCTGCCTGTGCGGCAGTGAACTTAGGAATGGAAACCAGAACATTTAACCCGATTTTCTAAGCTGCCTGTGCGGCAGTGAACGGTGGGTTTCAATGTCGCAGCAGATCCATTCATTTCTAAGCTGCCTGTGCGGCAGTGAACGCGACCATAAGAGCAGTATTCTTTATCTTTTGTTTCTAAGCTGCCTGTGCGGCAGTGAACGATATTTTCATTAAGCATCGCTGCTGTTACTTTTTCTAAGCTGCCTGTGCGGCAGTGAACAATAGAATAACGTAACAATCGTCAGGTACAACAGGCCGTTAGGATAAAAGTCATCTTTTACCCTTGTTAAAAAGCACCTGCTGTAACTGACTGTATTTTCTGTTTATTTTTAAAGAGCCCCAAAAGAAGGGGTAAAAAGGGGTTTCCCCCTCAAAAACACGGTACCGCGCATTGCTGATCGCTTTCACGTCGGCTGAGACCATAACAGGTGAATGGTTGGCCATTGTTTGGCGGCTGTTTTGTTGTCTCCCGCTCGATATACAAAGCAAACTGTTCAGTGTGAGGCTGCCCTGCCCGCTTTTGGCTAGAAAGGCTGGTCACTTGAATAAAGGGCAGCGACCAGCGTTTGTCGTCTGTTTTAATGTTTTCCAACAAACGACGCTTTACTTCCTCCTCTTCGTAACCATTTTTGCTGGCAATCGCGGCCGCGCGCCGGTTGAGGTTTTTATACAGTCGCTGCGGCGATTTGTAGTTCCAGCGTTTAAAGTAGGCATAGTCTTGCACCCCTTCTGGTACGGGTTTAACGGCTTTGATATGCACATAATCGGTCAGGCGTGACAGCCATCGCTGAATATTTAACTGCTCAAATGCCGCCTCGGTTTGCGCAAACAAACGCAACCGGTAGCCGAGTGGAAAATCACCTTGGCGGTAATCCGGAAACCCCACAGCAATGGCCGATTGATTGGGCCCGACTTTGTTTTCCGCTAAGGCAATGTGCACTTGCTGAAACACCTTGTGCCAGAGAAAGCCTACTGCGATCTCTACATCTGGCAATAAAGTAACCTCTTGATAGTAGTTCATTTCCGTCACCTATTTTTTGTCACCCTTGCCAAACACGCCGCCGCGGATCAGCATCGCCATAATGTAATGCTGCTGCTCGAGCGTTGGGGTTTTGTCTTTTAACATCCATCCATCGAGCAAGTTGTAAAAATCGTTCTTTTCTTTTGGCTGACGATACGCCGCTCCGCGGTTAGTTACTGAGCCATAAGGTTCAATGGCAATTGCACCCACTTCGTCATAGGCGGGGTGCCAAGTGTCAATGGTGCGCAGCGCGTTGCCGATTTTCTGTGAGTGCATCGCGGCTTGGCCATCTAATTGATATAAGAACTTGCTTTTATCGCCTTTACCACCGCCCATCACCAGCTCTTGAGAGGGGTAGACCGCTTGCCCTTCGCCCAGTTGGCAGTAGGCTTCAACATGAATAAGTGCATGCGCTTCTGTCAGGCCATATTGGATCACCTCTGCTAGCGCAGTGACATCTGGATGCGCGTCAAAATCACGTAAGCTGAAATCATAACTATCAAAACTAAATTGCTTCTCGCCTGCGGTGACCACAACCTTAACTTGCTCGGCACCGACACGGTTGCGCCACAAAAAACGCCCATTGGCAATGTTGTGCGCGTAACGTTGCGCCAGCTCTTTAAAACCGGTTTCTGATTGATAGTCACGCACTTTATCAGCCAGCGCCTGCTGATAATCTGGATTGTTACAGGTTGACGGCACATGCAGCCCGCTGAGAACACGCAGTGAGAAAGCCACTTTGAGCGTATCGGTATCATGCGGTAGCGCCGCAATATCGACCGTTTGTGGATTAGCATCAGTCACCCCCGCATCCAGCTTGGTGGGATCATTGGCGGTGGCCGCTTTTAAGCGGTTCGAAATCGTGCCTCGCACGGATTTTTCGTTCACTTGAATGGGTTGCCAATCGTCTTCTTCCCAGTTCCCCGCATACATTAATGCATCGGAAGGTAAAAGTTTTGCTTCAAAGGCAAGCACGGAAGGGGTGGTCAGTTTTTTATCAGCCATGATGAAATCTCCTTAATTACAAAAAGTCGGGGTCAAAGTCAGTGTTATCATCCGTTGTGGGAACAACGTCTGGTTCAATGGGTTCGTCATGCGTCGTTGTTGTCGCACGGGCAAGATACCAAGGATGCTCACCGTGATAACGCCAGCATTCGTCGTCGATACCCTTAAGGCGGTGGACGCTACGCCATTCACCTACGCTGTATGCCGCTTCGACAAAACTTACAGGTACCTCCGGATCGCGCACATTGGCGACCTCACCTGCGGCATAACAAGGGGAAATCGCGCGGTAACCCGTCATGATCGGCACCAAATACCCTGATTCAAGCTTTCTCTTGCGCTGCCACTGCGCCGGAATTGGTTGGTTATCGTCGTTAGGCACGTGTTCATCATCGGCGACAGCGTGGTACGTCAACATGGCAAACTCACACCACGCATCAAATAAGCTGGCTTGCGCATTATGTTGCAATAGATGTTGATGATGCTGGGCGAGATAATCATGTCGGTCGCAAAGGACAAAGCCCGGCATGAGGCGGCGCAACGCTTTTTTCTGCATGCTTACATCCGCGAGCAAGTCAACCTCGCCAATGGTTAATATTTGCCCGCCCGCGAGTCGTCGCTGAGGCGCCAAATCTTTCACTTCCGCGATCAACTGTGCTGCCGCGGCTTTATCACCGGCAATCAGTCCCTCAACCTCGATCAGCAAAGAGACTTGCATGTTCATGCGTCCTTCTTCATTGATCGGCGCTGTTTCGCCTTTGGCGGTGACCGGATTGCGCGTTAAGGCAAAAACATAGTCGCCCCACCCTGTGGCTGCCGCACATGAACATTGTTTTTATGGCTAACCACAGTCACGCCACCTAATCGCAACCCCAAGGCATCAGGGAGTTGACGTGATAGCGCATGGGCAAAGCAAGAAAGTGCGTGATCGCCGGAAAACCATAAGTCAGCCCTGCGATCGCATTCGCGTTTTGCACCTCAATGTGCTTAAGCAATAAATACTGTGCCATTATCGGTTCTCCTCAAATTGAGGCGTGTCGCGCTCAAACGCTTTTAGTTGGGTTAGGAATACTTTGCGGATGTAATTGAACTCCGTATCACCAAGCAGGTAGTGTTGTTTGTCCTCGAGTTGGCGCAGTAACCAAGCGGCAAAATCAGAGGCGACGGTGTCCAGCCACGCTTGTGCGTCACGCTCTCGCTGAAATTGATCGTCGGGGTTGTGCACATCCAGCCAAAGTGCATGTTCACGTTTGAGGTGACACCCTTCGTCCTTATTCTCAGCGCGTTGGCTCCAACCGGCTGGAACTTGCTGCTGAACCCGCGCGGCATAGTCAAACACCAAGTCAGTGAGTGGCAGAATAAAGTCATGATCACGCCGATAACGGGTAGCAAAGTTACGATCCCGTTCGGTAAGGCTTGCCAGAAAGGCGCGAAAGTCGTGAAGCAAATGACTGGCTTGGTAGGCTAAACGGCGATTAAAGATGCTGGTTTGCTTGCTCGGATCCTCCGGCTGCTGCTGATAGCTTGGCGGGGCGGCATTGAGTAAAAATCCCTCGCCTTGGCGATTACTATTTAAGAGTGAGATGTTCTGTTTATTTGTTCCGCCAAAAGCTTGTTTAACAGTGTGCGGAAAAATTTCCCATCTCTCCGGATGATAATACTGTTTGTTCTTTGCCTCACGAATCGCTTTAACTTTCTCCCCAAACCGTGTCGCACGCACCTTGTTATACAGTGTGTGCGCAAGGCTGGATGAATATAGCGGACACAGCAGGAGGTACTCACCTTCATTCACCGGAAAGTAGGTTTGCTTAGTTAAATTATGGGCTGACAACGTCTGATCATTCAAAGCAAGTGAAAATCCCGCACGCCAAGTCTCTAGCAAGGTAGCGTCATCAATGAGTGGCTTAAGCGCGTTGATATGGCCGGCTTGCAACTGCGAAATGAGCGACTCACCTTCCACAGTGACTTTTAAAAAACGCGCCACATCCAACACAGCCGCATTGCAATCCGCATCAATGGCTTTATCGGTCAGCGAATAGCTAGTAAGGTAGCGAGACTCACTCTTATCGACCTCAGTGACTAGCATACTAGTTGCTTTAGCATCGCCGTGAGTAAATTTAGGGCAATGCGTGGCTAGACTGACTTACTTGGCTCGCGTCGCAGCGTCTGTGACCCAGTGAATTGGCTCAAATTTCGCTTCGATCGGAGTAGCTTTCTCTGCGTAATCGGCATTGACGATCGCCTCTTGCTCTTGGCTGGCGGCGGCTTTAGGGCCTTATCGCGCGCCTTTTGCAAAGGCTCAAGCTTCGCCTGTTTGCGCTGTTCAATATATGCCAGCAGCGCATCGTATAGGCTGTGTTCCATAAGCGCTTCCTTTATCCTATTTGTTCCATTAAATTTTTTATTCCCGATAAGCACCCAGCTGTGGATGCCAACACCAAGTGATGTTTTGGCCTTCCCGTTCAGCCGCTAAGCGAATTTCGCCCAAGTGCTGGCTCGCTTTTTTAAGCGGCCATCCCAGTTGGTCAGCAAAGTGCTGATAGACAGCCTCTGGGTCAACGTCAAACCACCAGTGGCAACCGGCTGCCAGGGACGTTTCGACGGGTTTAAAGCGATATGATTGATCGTCGTATTGGTAGGGATAACGTGAGGTATCTAACTGCTGCCAATCTAGCTTATCATCGTCGTTATAAGCCAGCACAAAACTCTCTTGGCGCTGAGAGTGACGAAACGGCGTGCGCCGGATCAGTTCGCCGCTCCAGCTGGCATGTTTACCGGGGTAACGTAGCCCAGCGGCTTGGCTGATAAGTGTTTCATTCCACCAAAGCTCGGCTTCCTTACCAGTTCGGAAAAAGTCAGAGTGATACTTTTCCCCGCCCGTGAGCTCCAACGTAAAGCGCAACGCACGGTGCTCCTGCACGCCCCAGTGGCTCACCGGTTTAGCCGCTTTTTTTGCCGACGAAGCAAATATAAAGGCAGGTTTTTCCAGCTTGGGAATTTCCTGAATACGCGGTGTAGCGGAAATTGCAGTCAGCCCTTCATCAAGCGTGACCTTGTAACCTTTTTCGAGCGGGACAGCAGCGCTTTCAAAGCCTGGCTTACAATAAGCGGGATGCTTACCTTTTAGCGCACGGACATTCTGATCGAGAACATGAATATTGGCGGTCGCCGGCGCTTGCTGGCGGTGACGTTGTACCCGCCCCGCCAATTGAATTAAGGCACGCATTGAACTTGGCTCGGCAATCGCCCAGTCGTAATCGTGATCACGCCCCACTTCCACCACCGCGGTCCCCACCACCACAAATATCAGATGTTTGGCATCACTGTTCGAAATGGCATCGCGAATCTCTGGCTGCTCGAAAATCGTCGCTTCATCATGGCGATTTAACACCGCATCGAGACGACTTTCTCGATAAGAACGTAACGCCAGCGGAAACTGGGAGTGGTACGGACAAATAAAGAGTGCATGATCCGGTTCCGGAGAGATTTGTACCAGCGCCCGAGTCAGCGCCACCATGGGGTTAATATTGGCCATGCGCACCACGCCTACCGACACTGTTTTGCCGGATGCATGGATTTGATGATACGCGTGGTGTAATTGGTAAATATGTGTATGGATCAGTCGCGCAAGCGGCACAAAATCGAGATGAGGTTCGCTGGATGTTGGGGGAACAGCTAGAGAGGTAATCGCGGATGTATCCACGGTTTTTCCTTTGCGTAGCACCTGTTGGGCGCCCTCTAATCGCTTAACGCGTTTTGCGACAAAATCACGGTGGTAAGTCACGTAATCGGCTTTACTCGTCACCGTCTGGATCTCGCTGGTAACTCATCAAACCAGCCGCAAATCACAGGTGCATCGTCAGCCTCGTGCGTCGAAGCGTTGTCGCCAAACTGGGCATGATTAAACTGCGCCCTGCCCGCACGATAGGCATCAAACAAGCTTTTCACCAGTGAAGGTGGCAAAGTTGCTGATGAAAGCAGCACCCGTGACCCTAACATGCCTGCCCAATTTACCAAGCGACACAGCGCCGGTAAGTCTTCAAGACCAAAATCATCGGGCTCATCAAGCACTAAGTCAGTACTGAGCAAACGCAACATGGGCGCAATTTGATGGCCGCCGCGCAGGCTTTCAGTGGCGGGCATCAGATGATCAATCGTGCTCACCAATACCGGCGCACTGACCAATTTCTCCAGCTTAGGCTGACTACTTAGCCAGTGTTTCAACCGGCCATCATATATTTGCCCTTCGTAGCTAATAAACAGCTTTTCAAGAAAGTCTTCGGTAGACTCACTGCCGCCGGAAGACTGATGTGACGTATTTTGCACCTCATGCAAGCGCTGGATTGCTTGCGAGCCAACGAGCACGGCTAACTCGTCATCGCCAAGTTTTAGCAAGTCGCGATACGCATCGCCGGTTTGCAAGGTGAGCGTTCTCAACCCCAGCGCCACCGAGAAACGGCACCCCTGCCAAGGGTCCGATAACGCATACATAATGCGCGCATTGGCGATGGTTTTCCCACAGCCTGTCGACGCCATATTAATGCCGAAAAATCCCTGTGTTTCCGACTGAGTGGCTATCGTTTTGGTTTTCCGATAAGCGATATCTTGCCAGCGATACTTTTCTTGCTCAGCGCCTTGGCTAAAGCGGCGATGCTGGGCGATGGCAGGTAATGTCCACTTGAGTGAGGGTAAGTTCTCCGCAAAGCGCCTCGCATTGATGGCCACGCCAATATTGTGTTCATCTAACTGTTGTTTAGGCGGTGCGCCTTTACGTTTTCCTTGAGTTTGGTCTGTGTTGGCAATCGGCGCGTAATGGCTATCGCGCCATTTAGGCTTAGATTTCTCAAGCGGTAGCGACGAATAATAATGATCTGCCAGCATTAACGACAAACGTGCCATATGACTGACAAAACGCTGCGATAACCAATCAACTGGTTCATGAGAAGTCCACGGATACTGGCTGGCACGCTGGGCCAATTGACGGGCTTTTTGTTGCCAAGGCTGGCTTAAAAACGGAGTGCCATCGGGAAAGCGCCAGTTATCGGCAAGCGCTTGCGGGTCATATTTGCCAAGGTTAAGCGCGTTGGGCGCATTCCAGTGACTACCAAAGCAACGGCTGAGCCATTGGTCGATTTGCGAGAGTTCAACTGGCGCGTTGTCGGCATCATAGTTCACGGGCAACCGATGGTGCGAGACAATAAGCCACGCTACGATGCGTGCAAATGGCGATAAGTCACTAAAAGCAGGCTGATAGCCGTCTGCTTCGGTAAATAGTCGCGCTAATATCGCTTTCTCATGTCGGATTGCCGTTTCAGGCGTGAGCTCGCTGAGTTCACCAAGCCATTGCTGATCCGCCTTGCCTTTGGCAAACGCCTCGAATAAACGCAACGACACCCACTCATGACGATACGGTTCACCTTGGTGTGTCGTCTGGCCGCGAAGCTTTTGCTGAAATAACGCATTGGCTTTACCAAAATCATGAAATAGCCCCGCCATTGTCGTTGCTAGAACAATCACCTCATTGAGCTGCCAGCCCTGCTCCCATTCTTTGTGGCTAAGATCGAGCTCGGTGCGATTAACCGGTACATTGCCTTCCAAGTTAAACTTGCGACGATTGCCCACGATCCACACTAATTGGCTATGGGTTCTCGACCGTATCCAATGACAACTCACCGCGGTGCTGCGGCTGGCGGTTTTGCTTAGCATTTTTCGGGCAGTGTTAAGGCCATCTTCGGTGATCAGCGTTTGCCAGGTGTTATCACCAATCCGGTTGGCAAAGGCATCGAGCACGCGGCGGGTTTTCTTCAGCGCCTTTTTCTCGCACTGAGAAATAAAGGTCACCATCATCGTTGCTGCTCCGTCATCTCATCCTCGGTGTAATCTTGCAACGCAATGGCTTTGATGGTGTTGAACATAAAGTCCATCGCTTTGTGTTCAATAAACGCTTGTAGAACTTGCTGGCGAAATTCTTGTTCGGTAGCGTTTTCTTTGGCGCATATAAACGCCCAAGGCAGCACGATGGCATCTTTGATTAAGTCCGCGGCATCAAACACTAGCGCGCCGCGACGCGTTTTGCCATGCATCACCGCAAATCCGTGCGGGATCCCAAGCACCCACAAACAACTCGCCGCCAAGCCATAGGCTAGGTAGTTGCCATGATTTAAAAAACGGTTGGCGAGATCGTCGGCCTCATGCTGGCGTTTAAAACCGTTTTTTTGAGTGCGGTTCGCCGCGTGTTTGTAGAGCGCTTTGGTGAGCTGCGCTTCGGTAAGCAATAAATCAGCCGGCTTGCTGGCCTTGTCGGTTCGTTCCACAAAGGTGTCGAGTGCGCCGGCTAATTCGGCCACATCAAACCCTTCAAGCTTAAGTTCACGGCTCGCTTGCCAGACCTGCTTTAAGTACAGTCGAGCTAGCTGAAAAGTCGCGCTGCGTC
>NZ_AQOD01000073.1 GCF_000513715.1 Salinivibrio socompensis S35 | reverse complement strand
AAACGTCAGTGGGTACACCCACAATTGAACTCGCTACTGGATGCGTTCAGTGCATCGCCGCTCGCGCATGGCGACGACCGTCGCGACGGCAACGGTCAGAGCAATACCTAACCTCGTCCCAACAGCGCGCCCATTTTTTACGCCACGTAAACGGGCGTTCGCAAGTCAAACATATCTTGGTGGGCAGATGCGGTTTTTTATGCGCCATCTTGATCGCCTCCTTCGGTGGCTTGGGTCGTGCGTTTGTCTGAACGATCAGGCTGGTGGTTCGCTTGGGCCGATTGGTTTGCTCAGGACTGTTTGCTCGCTCAGGGCTGTTTGTTCGCTCAGGACTGTTTGCTCGCTCAGGACTGTTTGCTCGCTCAGGGCTGCTCGGGCGTACATGAGTGGCGAGGATCCGCGCTTTCTCGATGCGAACGGAGTCTTGTTTGCGAAACGACCATAAGATGTCACGCGCGCGTTTGCCGGTTTGTTCGATATTGACAATCGGTTTGGGGTAGTCTTCGCCAAGTGCCACGCCATACATGATGGCTTCCATGTCGGTCATTTGCCAAGGCGTGTGGATCAAACTGTCGGGCAAGGGGGTGAGCTCGGGCAGCCATTCACGAATAAATGCGCCCTCCGGATCCTGCTCTTGCGATTGTTTGACTGGATTGTAAATACGCAAGGTATTGGCGCCGGTCACTCCAGCTTGCATTTGAAACTGGGGGTAATGAATGCCGGGCTCAAAATCGAGAAATAACTGCGCTAAATGGTGCACGCCGCGCCGCCAATCAATCAACAGATGATGGGTTAAAAAGCTTACCAGCATTGCTCGCATACGAAAGTTGATATAGCCGGTGGCGTGCAAACAGCGCATACACGCATCGACGAGAGGATAACCGGTATTGCCTTGTTGCCATGCGAGAAGATGCGTATCGCTTTGCCGATCGTTTGCATACTCAAAATGTAAGTAGCCACGATTGACGGGACGGTACTCCATGTGGTGCTCACTTTCAAATTTCTGCATAAAATGACAGTGCCAATGCAAACGCGATACCATGGCCACCAGCGCCCGTCGCCAGCCCTTTTTCTGCCAATGGAGAAGGGTAATTTGATACATCTCGCGCATGCTGATGTTGCCCCACGCAAGATAGGGCGACAGCCGCGTACAGCTTTTGCGGCTCGCTAGCGGTTTAGAAATATGGCGCTGATAGTCTTGCCCGCGCTCGCGAAAAAAAGACTGCAAGGTTTTATAGGCCCAACTTGGCCCGCCGGGCTGAAAGCGTGGAGCGGGCGCATCCCATGGATGGTTACCAAGCGAGGGTAGCGCGAGTGATGCGTCTAACCAGCGTGCCTGTTGCCAATCTGGATCGGCAAGCGGTGCACGCATCACTTTTTGCCATTCAGCATCCCAATCCACCCGATTCTTAGCGCCGCGGATCACCGCCCCAGTGGGGTATTCGTGCCATGGGATTTGATGGCTTGCCAGCCATTTGGCGACTGCTTTATCGCGAGAAAACGTCGCCTCGACGCCAATTTCTTGATGGCTGTACACCGCGCTAATTGCGTGTTGTTGATGGATGGTGTGGAGCACCGGTACCGCCTCGCCTTGGCAAATCGTGACCTTGCCGCCAAGTGGCGCTAGCTGGCGGTTGAGATCGCACAATGATTGCCAAACAAATCGCCAATGGCGCTCGCCATGATGAGGATCGTTGAGTAGCAGTGGCTCGAACAGGTACAGGACCACCAAAGGGCGCCCAGATGCGATGGCCGCTTGCAAGGGCGCGTGGTCGCGTAGGCGTAAATCTCGTTTTAACCACACAAGGCTGATCAGCTCGGACATAGCTTTCTCAGTAATAGCTTTCTCAATATTTGGTTTTCTCAGTCTCTTATTCTCCTCCTGCGCTACGAGGCTGAGCGACACTTGGATCCCTAGTTTTCGCTTGGTTAATGTCTAATTTCTGTCATGAACAAGCAGTAAGCGTACAAAACGAAATCAAAATGGTTTGCATTTGCCTTTTAAGCATCGGAAAATTGTCGATTGTAGAAATAACTGACAGGCGCATCCCGCGCTTGTACTTAAGCAGTAGGATCGGGATATGTTAGAGGCAAAGGACGTTGCGTTTGCCGTCAACGGGAAAGTGTTACTCGATAAAGTCAGCTTGTCGTTTACGCCAGGAAAAATCTGCGCGTTAGTCGGACACAACGGCTCGGGTAAGTCGACCTTGATAAAACTGTTGGCGCAACAACAAGCAACCAGCAGCGGACAGATTGCATTAGACCAAAAGCCCTTGTCGAAATGGTCAGAAAAGGCGTTTGCGCGCGAGGTGGCGTATTTGCCACAGCACTTACCCGCGACCGATAACTTAACCGGATATGAGTTGGTCAGTTTTGGTCGCTATCCTTGGCATGGTTTGCTGGGTCGGTTGACCAAAGCCGATCACCAAGCGATCAACGAGGCAATGGCGTTGACGGGCACCCAAGATTACGCCGAGCGTTTGGTCGATACCTTGTCAGGCGGTGAACGCCAGCGGTTGTGGATTGCCATGTTGCTTGCTCAGCAAACGCGTTACCTGCTGCTCGATGAGCCATTATCTGCGCTGGATGTGGCGCACCAAGTGGAGGTGATGTCTCTGGTTCGCAAACTTAGCCGAGAGTTAGACAAATCTATCATCATCGTGGTGCATGATATTAATATGGCGGCGCGTTTTTGTGATGAGATTGTAGCCTTACATAGCGGTCAGATCCTGACCAAAGGCTCGGTCAACGAGGTGTTCCAAGAATCGGCACTCAAATCGATTTATGCATTGAGATGCCGATTGCCGATCATGCCGCGGGGTATGCGGTGGCCATGCCAGGGGAGCTGTCGCCGGTATGATTAAGTCGTATTGTTTGGTGCTCGTGGTTTGGCTACTATCTACCGTGATGCCAGCCAGCGCCACAGAGCCGCCTCGTATTCTCTCGCTGGATTGGACCCAAACCGAAACCTTGTTGGCTTTGGGGGTAACGCCCGTCGCGGTGGCGCAAAAAGCGGACTATAACGCTTGGGTCAGAGCCCCGCTGATCCCGGAAAAAACCGTCGATATTGGCCTTCGTACCCAACCGAATATGGAGCGCTTGGCCGAGCTTGCGCCCGATAAAATTCTTATCTCGCCGATTTTTAAGGCGATGAAGCCAAAGCTGAGCACTATTGCGCCGGTCAGCTCGATTCCTCTGTATGAAGAAGGTTTAAGCTGGGTATCGTTAAAAACCGTGACACGGCAAATTGCTAGCGAAGCCAAACGTCCTGATGCCGGTGAGGCGCTGATTGCCAGTGCACAGCAGCAATTGACGCGTTTGCGTCAAACCTTATCCTCTGATCAGCCACCGCTGCTGATGATCCAATTTCTCGATCCCAACCATGTGCGTGTTTTTGGCACCAACAGCTTATATCACGCTGCGATCAGTGAGTTGGGTCTGAATAATGCGTGGCAGAACAAAACCAACAGTTGGGGATTTAGCATGGTCTCTACTCGCGAGCTGCTCGACCTTGATGCGCAGCTCGTGATTGTGCGCCCGCTACCGGCTGGCGTCGAGCTAACCTCCAGACCAATATGTTTTGGCAATATTTGGTTAAACGCACGGGATATACGCCGTTGATGATTGACCCCGTTTGGAGTTTTGGCGCGATCCCCTCAGCCTTACGCTTTGCTCGTCTCGTGACCGCGGCATTGACCGACACTGAGCAGGAGAGCACATCATGAAACTGAGTCTGTTATGGATGCCTTTGGCGTTGCTGGTGGCGTTATTGAGTCTGGCTGCGACCCAGTTGGGGCAGTGGGACGTGAGCCAATCTATGCTCTGGCACACCTTATGGTCGCTGGATGACAGTGCCTCAATTGGGGTGGTGATGCATTTAACCTGGTGGCCGCGCTTGGTCACCGCATTACTGGCAGGGGCGTGTTTGGGTCTGGCTGGTACCTTAATGCAGCAGGTGTTGCGTAACCCACTTGCCTCGCCCTCGACGCTGGGGGTCGCAAACGGAGCCAGTTTGGCGCTGATGCTTGCCACTCTCTATGCCCCCTGGCTGCTGACCTGGTCGAGCGCCATGGTGGCCATGTTTGGTGGTGTGCTTACCATGCTGGTGGTGTTCACATTGGCATGGCGACGCGGTTTATCGCCCACGGTGGTGGTAATCGCCGGCTTGATTTTAAATCTTTACTGCGGCGCGCTAAGCACCGTGTTGCTGCTGATGAATCAAGAAGCGCTACACGGCATGATGGTATGGGGCGCCGGCTCGATGGTGCAAACCGATTGGCACAGTGTGCAAGCTTTATTGCCGCGTGTCGGGGTGGCGGTATTGATGATCCTTGCCTTACTAAAACCGCTCAACGTGTTGAGCCTTTCCGATGAAGGGGCAAAAAGCTTAGGCGTATCGCTGGCGAAAATCCGCGTGATTGCGCTCGGGCTGTCTGTGCTTCTGACCGCGTGGGTGGTCAGTTTGATTGGGGTGATTGGCTTTGTTGGCCTCGCTGCGCCAGCGATTGCGCGCTTATGTGGGGCACGCAAGTTAATTACCCGACTGAGCCTTGCGATGATTTTAGGTGCGTTGATGCTGGCGGCAACCGATTTGGCGGTACAGCTGTTACCGGGACGTCGAGCGATGATGGTGCCCACGGGAGCGGCCACGGCAGCGTTAGGCGCGCCGCTATTATTATGGCTGTTGCCGCGGGTGTCACTGGGTAACCGTCAACGCCAACAAATGGGCACAGGATCACCAGCACCACGTCAGGATTGGTCATTAGGCCGGACGTTGATATTACTGGTGCTTGGTGTGGTGATTTTTGCCACCGTGTCGCGTCAAAGTGAAGGTTGGCAGTGGCTGGCGTTGAGCGGGGATTGGTCTTTGCTAGAGTGGCGGTTGCCACGTCTACTCGCAGCGGCATTAGCAGGTGGTGTGCTTGCCGTCGCTGGCGCAGTCCTTCAGCGCTTAAGTGCCAACCCGATGGCGAGCCCTGAGGTAATGGGGATCAGTGCTGGCACCGCGTTGGGCTGATCGTCACCATCTTTGCTGGCATGGGGGCGTCTATGGTTAGCCTGTATGTAGGGGGCTTAATCGGCGCTGGCGCGACCTTGGCGTTGATTGTGCTGCTTAACCGCAAAACCGGCTTCCAGCCAGAAAAAGTCTTGCTGACGGGGGTGGCCATTGCCGCATTGATGCAAGCGGTACAAAGTTTCTTGATGGCCGGGGGCGATCCGCGTGCTTATCAAGTGCTCGCGTGGATCTCAGGCTCTACCTACTATGTGACCGACAGCACGGTGACCACACTGGCCTTGGTGGCAACGGTATTGGTGGCACTGGGGTTGATGTGTCAGCGTTGGCTAGACATTTTACCGCTTGGTGGCGAAACCGCCCAGTCGCTTGGCGTGCATGTGGGGCGTGCACGCATGGTATTGCTGGCCTTGGTGGCGGTGATGACGGTCAGTGCCACCTTGGTGGTGGGGCCGCTGAGTTTTGTCGGATTAATGGCGCCACACATTGCGCGCAGTTGGGGAGCGAAAAATGCCCGGGCGCATATGGTCACCGCGGGATTGATTGGCATGGGATTGATGCTGTTTGCAGATTGGCTCGGACGACAATGGTTATATCCGCAAGAAATGCCGGCTGGGATCATTGCCTCGTTGATTGGCGGGCTCTACCTAATGATTGTGTTACGTAAGCTATAGTTTTCACACTCGGTGATCGACAAGATCGCCTCATCCCTAACTAAAGAGATGCAGTGTGCATCTCTTTTTGTGTGAGGAGCCAAGAGTATGAACAGTGATTCTATGCAGCGGGTGGCCGTTGTTGGCGCAGGCGGTGCGATTGGTGAAGCCTTTTGCCGTGCTCTGCTCGACAGGCCATCCATCCAGCAGGTTTTCGCGCTGGGGCGTCACCCCGCGCCACTTGCTGAGATAAGTGAAAAGGTGGTGCCTGTGGCGGTGAACATTCGCGATGACGCATCGATACACGCCGCGGCCGAGCACATCGACGACAACAGCTTGGATGCGGTGATCATTGCCTCAGGCATGTTGCACGATGATGTTGTCAGTCCCGAAAAGCGACTTGGCGCGTGCAGCAGTGAGGCAATGCATCAGCTGTTTGACGTGAATGCCGTTGCGCCGTTGCTATTAAGTAAACACCTTGCCCCCAAACTCAAGCGACAGGCCAATGCCAAGCTGGCGATATTATCGGCGCGTGTGGGAAGTATCAGTGATAACCGCGCGGGCGGGTGGTATGCGTATCGCGCCAGTAAAGCGGCAGTGAATATGCTAGTCAAGTGCATGGGCATTGAGCTAGGCCGATACGACAAATCATTGACCGTGGTCGGTCTTCATCCAGGTACGGTGGACAGTCGCTTGTCTGTGCCATTCCAATCAAACGTGAAACCCGGGAAGTTATTTAGTCCGGCGCAGTCTGCTGGTTATTTGCTCTCGGTGCTAGATTCACTCGACAGCCGTCACAGCGGGCGCTTGTTTGCGTGGAACGGGGAAGAAAGTCGCCCCTTAGTTCGGAGCATGATGCAATCATTTCCAGTGCAGTGGCTGCTCGAGAGTAGACAGCGGCTTTTCACTGCCAAGCCCTATCATTTCGTCATACGCCGTGTCGGTGACCAATACGTACTGCGCGGCGTTAACCCATTCAAAATCATCTTTTACAGCCAGCAAGCTGCGTGACAAGTAAGGTTTATCGCCGTCATAAATCAACTTTTGCTCTACCGTGTCGCCATGACGCAAAAAGGCGATGGCTTGGTACAGCATACCATCAATGCCTCGGACCTGAATTTTGTCAATGTTGTCGAATTTTATCAGTTCACTCAATTGTAAATTCATGGTTCATCCTTGCCGTGTTCAATCTTTAACCTACTACGGGCCATGATAGAGTGCAGATCCCTCGCGTGTGACGCTTTTTGAATGGGGTATGCTTATTCTCTTTTGATGTAAAATAAATGTTACGCAAAAGTAAAATTAAAACCGCCGCGATGAGATGATTTTATCGGCAAAGTCGACGTAGTCTGTGAGTAACGAAGACGAGGCGTAAGGCAAGATGCCGCTGTTTACGCTCAATCATTTACGCCAGATAAGATACAAGGCGGTGAACGTGAAACAGAGTAAATACGAATCCAAACCGATTGATGGACGAGGCCGTGTAGCTTGGTCGGCACAAGAAAATGACGTATGGCGCCAGTTGGTTACACGGCAGCTTGCGTGTATCAAGGACAAAGCTTGCCAGGAATATTTGGACGGACTGCAGCTGCTGGACTTGCCCGAAGACACAGTGCCACAGATCCCAGATGTGAATGCTGTGTTAATGAAAGAGACGGGCTGGCAAGTTGCACCTGTGCCCGCGTTGATTGATTTTGACCACTTCTTCGCATTGTTGGCGGATAAAAAATTCCCCGCAGCGACCTTCTTACGTTCTAAAGAAGATTTCGACTACCTCCAAGAGCCGGATTACTTCCACGAGATATTTGGTCACTGCGCGATGCTGACGCATCCAGCGTTCGCAGAGTTTACCCACATGTATGGCGAACTAGGTAAGAAAGCAACACCCAAAGAGCGCGTTTATCTCGCACGCTTATACTGGTTTACGGTCGAGTTTGGTTTGCTCTGTGACCCGCAAGGTCATCGCAGTATTTATGGTGGCGGTATCTTGTCGTCCCCGGCAGAAACCGAGTATGCGTTTAATAGCGAGAAAGCCATCCGCAAACCCCTGGAAGTGATCGATGTCATGCGCACGCCCTATCGGATTGACATTATGCAGCCGATTTACTTTACCATTGAATCGATTGACGATTTATTTGCCATCAGCCAACGTGACTTGATTGCTGATGTTCATCAAGCCATGGAACTGGGCCTACATGCGCCCTTGTTCCCACCCAAACCAAAAAAGACAGAACAGCAAAAGGAAACGCAACATGTCTGAACTAACTGAGTTGAAATGTGAAGCCTGTAATATTGATGCACCTTTGGTCAGTGCTGAAGAAATGCCAGCACTGCTTAAAGATATCCCGCAGTGGAACAAAGTGACGCGAGATGGGATTGATCAGCTCGAGCGCGAGTTTATTTTCCGTAATTTCAAGTTGGCGTGGGCATTTGCCAATCAAGTCGCCGAACTCGCCGAGCAAGAAGGTCACCACCCCGCGATTTTGCTCGAGTGGGGCAAAGTGACTGTTACTTGGTGGTCACATAAGATTAAAGGCTTGCACAAAAATGATTTTATTTGTGCGGCGAAAACCGACGGCATTGAGCTAGAATGATAAACCAAAACGCCCCGTGGTTTGGTCACGGGGCGCTACTGTCTTTCCTTGAACGATCTCCATCTATCATCGCTATGCAAACACTACATATGAGCAGTCATAAGGATGATAGATTTTTAAAGTGACGCGGTCACTTCACCTGTTTCCCGGACTCTTCGTCGTCAGCCTCGTCTTTTTGGCTTGGCGGCAAAATACTGGGCGAGTACTTCGTCGGTGAGCTCACCTTTTTCCTCAAGCGCTTTGAGTTTCGCCACAATCGCTTTTTGCTCGTCGAGCGAGGGTAGCGAGTCTGGTTCGTGCTCGGGCGCGTCGTCTGTTAGTTGGTTTAAGATATCCACGTTCTTACCTCATTGGTGTCTTTGGCTGAAGCGTAGCAAAATTCGTGATTTGGCCCAAGTAAAAGGCAATGTCCTGGAAGATAAATGGACTTAACACACTCACTTTAATCAAAAAACGATCAAAAGTTCTTCCTTTGGTCTAAGTTTGTACTAGGGGATCGTTTTGGGGAGAGTGACATTGTGAGTGAGATTTTTTTTTCGTACCAACCGATCTTTGACGATAAACAAAATCAATGGGGTAGCGAGCTCTTATTTCGTGAAGGGTTACAAAACAAATTCCCCTCGATTGATGAAGATACCGCAACGTCCCGCATTCTAAGCGCCAATTTTTTATCAGGGAAGGAGCTTGATGATGATTTGCGGTATGTCGTGAGTTTCTCAGAAGCGGCCTTATTGGATGAGATACCTTTTTCTATTCCAGTGACGCGTTTGGTGATTGGTGTAACGGAAAAATGCAAAGTAACGCCAAGACTTGCGAAACAATTGGAAGCCTATCGAAAAGCGGGTTTCACTATACTCGGTGACGGCAATGTGTTTTCGAACCGGTGGCAACGACATTTGCATTTATTTGATGTTATCGCAGTGAGCATGGCCAAAGACAACCCAACGGATTGGGCCGGTGTGATGTCTGACTATGCAGACGTTCGATTTCTTGCTAAAAAAGTTGAAAGAATAGAAGAGTTTATGCTGGCTAAACAGCTTGGTTTTAGTCTGTTTCAGGGCTATTTTTTTGAACAACCTCAGATAAAAAGCCACAGTGATGTCGCTCCCTCCGTGATCAGTTTGCTGGATGCGTGTATTGTGATTAATCGTAGTCCTCATGACATCGATGAAATCACTGATGTTATATCGCGTGATGTGTCCTTGCTCTACAAAGTGGTAGCCAGCGCCAATATATTGGCGAAATCCAAGAAAAATGCGATCACAAACCCCAAGCAAGCCGTTGTCTATTTAGGGCTTGAGTCGTTGCGACGGTTAATATCGTTACTCATCATGTCGAATATGAATCATCAAGAATGCTCTCACTTACAGGCATCCGCGATACTTCGTGCGATCTTTATGCAGCAGGCTGCACCCATGATAAAAAATATGGACCCTGATGAAGCCTTTTTAGTTGGTGCCTTTTCACTCCTTGATGCAATGTTGGGGACTCCTATGGAAGACTTAGTCGGACAGCTTGATCTCGACCAAGATGCGAAAAATGCACTTTTGTCTCAATCAGGACGTTATGGAGAGTTGTTGACGTTATGTAAGCACATTGAGCATGCTAACTGGAACTGGATCGGGGCAGTATGTAAAAAAATGGCATTAAAAGAACGTGCTGTACTTAAAGCTTTCGATAAAGCACGTTTTCAAACTCAGACCTTGGCTGCAACGATGCAGGTGTAAAATGATGAATCGAGTAGGGATGCGGTTAGCCGTCGTTTTAATGGTCTTAGCGACCTTGTTACTGGGCGTTTTCGGTTACTATAACTATCACGTTGCGAAAGAACGTCTTGAGTCAGACATGAACCAAAACATTAACTCGATTACTCAGCGTTTAAAACAACGAATACCTACGTTAATGTGGAACTATGATTTTAAGAATGTACAAAATGACCTCGACAGTGAAATGGGATCGCGCTATGTTCATCGCTTAGAGTTAACCGACTCGAATGACCAATTTCGCTATGTGACGGATTCAAAAGGTGTGCGATCAAGTGATGAGCTAAACGAAATCATCGTCCCATTGGTTTACAATGAGGAGAACCAATCTATTCAGGTAGGTCAGCTGATTATTTATCAAGATAGCCGATATATTGATAAGGAACTGAATACAGAAGTACTCCGTACGGCAACACAAATCGTGCTTTTGAACCTGTTAGTTGTTTTCTTTATTTGGAAGTATGCCAAGCAAATAAGTCGTGCAGAGAGAAACCGCGCTTACTTAGATACCGTTATTCATAGCTACACTGATGCGCTGTTAGTGCTGGGTGATAAACATCGTATTATTACCATTAATGAATCGGCAAAAAAATTATTTGATCTGGAATCGGTTCCTGACGAAGTAATAAGTTTATCAACGATAATTTCACGAGTCACACCTGATTCTCGTGGCTATTTTTCACAAGCTCTTTACGGTTTGAATGGCCGCATTAACCGCTCCTATGAAATAGAGACCGATGAGGGTATTCGAGTTGTGCAAGTGAAGTCGACACCGATTAAAGACGAAGACCCTCGCGCACTCAATGTTGCTATTATACGTGATATCACCGAGCAACACTTGGATAAACAAAAAGTGTCCAAAGGCGCGGAGTTTTTTTCCGCGATGAAAAGTTTACAAGATAAGTTTCTGATACGTGAAGATTTCAACAAAAGCTTCAAAGATGTGTTAGATATTTTACTGCGTATTGGCGAAAGCAACCATGGCATCATTGTTGAGGCTGGTCATCACGATGATGATATGGATAGCGATCTCCCTTATCGTATTTTGGCACAAACGCGTCTTGTTAAAAATAATTTTATTGGCGAGGAGTTTGTTCGGGGCTTAATTGAAGATATTATTGAAACGAAGCAGAGCAAGCGTAGTCTACAGATGGCGGGTGTTACAGGCCATAATCAGAAAATGATTGTGAATGTCTTTGGTACGCCCCTTTATATGTCAAATCAAATGGTCGGTGTCGTGTGTCTTTTCGATGAGTCCACGACGTATAATGAAGAGTTACAAAGTTGGATAGAGCCTATTTTATCAAGCTTGAGTTCGATGGTGCATTTTGTGCAGCAGAAAGCACTAAATGACATGATTTCACGAGAAATGGCGCGAGCGAAAGAACAAGCAGAACGGGCGAATGAATCAAAAACGAATTTCTTAGCCATGATGAGCCACGAAATTCGTACGCCCATGAATGGAATTGTGGGGATGTCTAACCTACTTATGGAAACGTCACTCACGCAACAGCAACGCTATTTTGTTGATACATTACAGAATTCATCGACGGCATTATTAAATATCATCAACGATGTGCTCGATCTTACCAAGATCGAAGCCGGAAAGATGACGCTTAGCAAACAGTCGGTACACTTGGCTGAGCTAGTGCATGAGTCTTTAAGTATCTTTACCGCGAAAGCGGCTGAAAAACAATTACGTCTCCACTGCTACATTGATCCGGATACGCCATGTGAGATTGAATTAGACGCGATGCGCTATAAGCAAGTCATTATTAACCTTGTTGGGAACGCTGTTAAGTTCACGAAGCACGGTCATATCTGTGTTAGCTTGTTTCAAATGCGTGACGACAATAACGTGACCAAGCTTGTCATGGAGGTAGAAGACACAGGGATTGGTATTCCTGAGGATCGTCATGATGCTATTTTTGAAAATTTCACCCAGGTCGATAATTCGTATTCACGCTCTTATCAAGGAACAGGGCTGGGCTTGCCTGTCTGTCGTAAACTTTTGCGGTTGATGGACGGAGATATTTATATCCGCAGCCAAGAAAACCAGGGAACGACATTTATTGCGGAAGTGCCGATTACTGTTTCTAACCCTGACTGTACATTCTTATCAGGTTACGACTTGAGCCATGCGCTTAATGGTTGTCGTGTCTTTTTAGTATCTGACGATCGTATACTGACCAAGACGCTGACCGCTTATTTACACGGTTTCAATGTGGCGTTGACCACGAGGTATAATGCACAGAGTCTGGACTTGAATGACCCCGAACAGGCTGTTCTGATGGTTGATCAAGATAAAATGGAAGCCTGTGAGGCACTTGTTGGAAGCGTGCACAAATGCATCGCAATCAGTCATGATGGTCATCATGATACAGGAATGGCCACGCTGACTTGTCCCATCTACCATGCTGAGCTTCACCGAGTATTGAACGAAGATGAGCATACGTTAGTTGATCCAAGCCCGGTAGTTGGGCAATACGACAATATTAACTTTGATCTCAATGTCTTGGTGGCAGAGGATCATCTTGTTAACCAAGAGCTTATCGATATTATCTTGGCACAATTAGGCTGCCAGCGGGCTCTGGCAGTGAACGGGAAAGAAGCCATTGAATTGCATAAAAAAACGCCTTTTGACATTATTTTGATGGATTGCCAAATGCCGGAAATGGATGGCTTTGAAGCCACCCGTCAGATCCGTGAGTTCGATAAAAATACGCCAATTCTAGCAGTCACAGCCAATGCCTTATCTGGCGATGCAGAGCGATGTGTCGATGCTGGGATGAATGGACATTTAGCCAAACCGTTTAGCAAAGATCAGTTAATTGAACTGTTACTACTTTATGCTCACCCAGATTCGGTTAGGTATGGTGATGACAGTGACGATCAAATAGCATCGAACACGCTAGAGGATAAACAGTTTACGCCGATGTCTTCGCGTTCATCATCATTACCAGAACCAGAACCAGAACCAGAACCAGAACCAGAACCAGAACCAGAACCAGAACCAGAACCAGAACCAGAACCAGAACCAGAACCAGAACCAGRAC